>NZ_JBFULI010000026.1:0-81159 GCF_056400405.1 Pseudomonas sp. P5_B3
GCTGCGACCACACGCAATACTTCCATGCCCTGACCGTCGCCGAGGTTGACGTCCAGCAAGACAACATCTGGCGGTTCACGCCGAATGGCGACGATGGCGGCCGTTGCGCGGTGGAACACCCCGGCAAGTGACAGGCCAGCGATCCTTGGCGACACCGTGCGCCTCAGTGCTGGCACGGCGTTCGAATCCTCAACGACAAACAGACGCAAAGGGCCTGAATATCTGGCTGGCATCAGTGCAGTCAATGGTTCTGTGCTGGTGACCTGCATGATTTCACCTCTCTTTTTTGACATAGCTGTACAAGACGCTGACGAAGACAACTCCACTCAGCGGACCAAATCTTGCGCAGGGGGAAATATGCTCGAGTAGAACGAAACCGACTATCGACGTTAGCGGGACATCTTTGTGGAGATATCGGCCAAGAGCTTGTAGTGATTCCACTACAAGCAGGCTGGAACGGGTGACGGGGCGCTCTAACTCAACAGGCCGTTTTCGAGCGCATAGCGGGCCAGTTTCGCGTTGCTGTCCATCCCGGTTTTTTCCAGGATGCGTGCCCGGTACGTCGTGACGGTACTCGGGCTCAAGTGCAATATCTGCGCGATGCGGACAATTCGCTCGCCTGAAGCGAGGAGCTTCAGGACTTCAAGTTCCCGGTCGGATAGCGCTTCGTGGGGTGCCTCGTCGCCTCTGCCGATAGCGTTGACCAGTTTTTCTGCCAGCTCTGGACTGACGTGCTTGCCGCCTGAGGCCACCTTGCGAACTGCCGTAACCAGGGTGGCTGCGGAAATATCCTTGGTGAGGTATCCCGCTGCGCCGTGCTTGATTGCGCGTAACGCATAGGCCTCGACCGAATGCATGCTCAACATCAGAATCGCGAGCTTGGGCTTCTCTGCACGCATGAGCTTGAGGAGTTGGAGGCCGGTTTTATCGGGCAGCTGAATATCTACCAGCGCCACGTCGAAATCCTGCTCCCGGACCAGGCGCATGGCGTCTTGTGCCGTCTCTGCTTCGCCCGTTACGTCGATCTCGCCGGCAGTCTCCAGCATGCGTCGCACGCCGTTACGCACGATGCTGTGATCGTCCACCAGCAAGACTCTGATTTTTTGGTCAGTCATCTGTATTTTCCATTCGGCAGTGGCCAGCAAGCCATGGAATCAGCTGCAGAGTTTGACGTTAGCAGGCACAGAGCACACTTGCACTTTTGCCTCAGGCATTGGTGCTCGCTTCTCCGCACAGCGGGTGCAGGCGGTTGGAATGGCCTGTTCCCGGCCAATTTCCCCAGGCTGCGGGGCATTGCGCCAACCTTGCTAATATTTCGTAAGCCAACGCTCAGTTCTCAGCATGGTCAATACTGCAATGCCGGCTCCTGCATGACGCCTTGCGCGTGGCATCCATTTTGACTGGACATAGACATGGCCACAGTAACGACACCAATCGAAGTACTCGACATGAAGACGTTGCTGACAGCGCTGAAGGCGTTGCGCAATGGTGACTTCACCAAGCGTATGCCGGATGACTGGACCGGCATGCCGGGCAAGATCGCCGACACGCTCAACGAGATCATCGACATGGCGGCCGACACCGCCACCGAATTCGAACGCGTGGCGCGACTGATCGGCAAGCAGGGCAAGGTCGATGAGCGTATTCAATTGCCGATGATGAAAGGCTCTTGGCAAAAGATCGTCAACTCGAGCAATGCGCTCACCAGCGACCTCATCAGCCCGATGAACGAGATGATTCGCGTTATCGATTCGGTTGCCGAGGGTAATCTGAGTCAGCGGGTACCACCGGTACTCAACGGCCTGAAACTGCGGGGCCAGTTCCTCAAATCCGCCGGGATCGTGAACACCATGGTGACTCGACTGGGCTCCTTCGCTTCGGAGGTGACCCGCGTGGCGCGTGAAGTCGGCACTGAAGGGATTCTCGGTGGGCAGGCCAAAGTCAAAGGGGTGTCCGGCACCTGGAAAGATCTGACCGACTCCGTCAACGACATGGCCGCCAACCTGACCACTCAGATGCGCAACATCGCTTACGTGACGACCGCTGTGGCCAAAGGCGATCTGGGCAAGACGATTACCGTCGAAGCCAAGGGCGAGATTCTCGAACTGAAAAACACCATCAACACGATGGTCGACCAGCTCTCGAGCTTCGCCTCGGAGGTGACCCGCGTGGCGCTGGAAGTCGGTACCGAAGGCAAGTTGGGCGGTCAGGCGGAAGTGCGCGGCGTATCAGGCACCTGGCGCGACCTGACCGAATCGGTCAACGGCATGGCGGCCAACCTGACCACCCAGGTGCGCAACCTCGCACAGGTGACGACCGCGGTGGCGCGCGGCGACCTCGGCAAGAAAATTACCGTTGAAGCCAAGGGCGAGATTCTCGAACTGAAAAACACTATCAACACAATGGTCGACCAGCTCTCCAGCTTCGCCTCGGAGGTGACACGCGTCGCGCTGGAAGTCGGTACCGAAGGCAAACTGGGCGGACAGGCCAAAGTGACCGGCGTGTCCGGTACCTGGAAGGACTTGACCAACTCGGTCAACGGCATGGCGGCCAACCTGACCACCCAGGTGCGCAACATCGCCGACGTGACGACGGCGGTGGCCAACGGCGACCTGTCGCGCAAGATCACAGCCGAAGCGCAAGGTGAAATTCTCCAACTCAAGGAAACCATCAACACCATGGTGGACCAGCTCTCGACCTTTGCCGACGAAGTGACGCGCATGGCACGCGAAGTGGGAACTGACGGAAAACTTGGTGGTCAGGCCAAGGTGACGGGTGTCGGTGGGACCTGGAAAGATTTGACCGACTCGGTCAACAGCATGGCGGCCAACCTGACCAATCAGGTGCGCAACATCGCCGACGTGACGACAGCAGTCGCCAAAGGTGACCTGGGGCGCAAGATTACCGTGGAAGCCAAGGGTGAAATCATGGAGCTGAAAAACACCATCAACACCATGGTGGACCAGCTCAACAGCTTTGCCGCCGAAGTGACGCGGGTGGCGCGCGAAGTCGGCACCGAGGGAAAGCTCGGGGGACAGGCGCAGGTGCAAGGCGTGTCCGGCACCTGGAAGGATTTGACCGAAAACGTGAACTTCATGGCAGCCAACCTGACCAGCCAGGTGCGAGGCATCGCGAAAGTGGTGACCGCTGTAGCCAACGGCGACATGAAGAAGAAACTGACACTGGAGGCCAAGGGCGAGATCGCCAAACTGGCCGACACCATCAACGGTATGACCGATACGCTGGCGCTGTTCTCCGATCAGGTGACCTCAGTGGCGCGTGAAGTGGGCGTCGAGGGCAAGCTGGGTGGCCAGGCCAACGTGCCGGGTGCTGCCGGCACCTGGCGCGATCTGACCGACAACGTGAACGGTCTGGCGGCCAACCTGACCAATCAGGTGCGCGCAATTGCCGATGTGGCGACTGCCGTGACCAAGGGCGATCTGACGCGTTACGTGGAGGTGGAAGCAAAGGGTGAAGTGGCGGAATTGAAGGACAACGTCAACGAAATGATCCGCAACCTGCGGGAAACCACGCGGCAAAACGCGGAACAGGATTGGCTCAAGAGCAATCTCGCGAAGTTTAACCGCCTGCTGCAGGGCCAGCGCGATCTGGCGGCAGTCTCCAAGATGGTGCTGTCTGAACTGGCTCCGCTGATCAACGCCCAGCACGGTGTGTTCTACATGATGAACGAGAGCCCGCCCGATCCTGCGAAACTCAAACTGATGTCCGCTTATGCGTACAAGGGCAACATCAATGTGAACGATGAGTGGCGGCTCGGCGAGGGCCTGGTCGGGCAATGCGCCTACGAGAAGCGGCGCATCCTGCTGACCGATGTACCCGCAGATTACGTCGCGATTTCATCGGGACTGGGTGCGGCCGCCCCGCTCAATATCATCGTGTTGCCGATCCTGTTCGAGAACAAGGTCAAGGCCGTCGTGGAAATGGCTTCGTTCACGCGCTACAGCATCATTCATCAAACCTTCCTCGATCAACTGGCTGAATCGATTGGTATCGTGCTCAACACGATCGAAGCCAATATGCGTACCGAAGAACTGCTCAAGCAGTCGCAATCGCTGGCGCAGGAGCTGCAAAGGCAACAGGAAGAATTGAGACAGACCAACGAGGAACTGGAGGACAAGGCCGGACTGCTGGAGGAGCAGAAAGCCGAAGTGGAGCGCAAGAACCGCGAAGTCGAAATCACCAAGCTGTCGCTGGAGGAGAAGGCGGAGCAACTGATGCTGACCTCCAAGTACAAGTCCGAATTCCTTTCCAGTATGTCCCATGAGCTCAGAACGCCATTGAACAGCTTGCTGATCCTGGCCCGGCAGCTCAGCGACAACGCGGAGCACAATCTCACGCCCAGGCAGGTCGAATATGCCAAGACCATCCGTAGCGCGGGCAAAGACCTGCTGGAGCTGATCGACGAGATTCTCTATCTGTCCAAGATCGAGTCGGGTACGGTCACACTGGATCTGAATGAAGCGCTGTTCGCCGATCTGCACCACCAGATCGAACGCACCTTCCGGCCGGTCGCCGAAAGCCGGGGCCTGGACTTCACGATTGAACTGGCCCCTACCCTGCCCCCCTGCATCCGGACCGATGAAAAGCGCCTGCTACAGGTGGTCAAGAACCTGCTGTCCAACGCTTTCAAGTTCACTGAACAAGGCAGTGTCAAGCTCAGCATCGAACCCGCTGTGTCCGGGTGGAGCGTGGATCACAGCGAACTCAATAGCGCCGATGCGGTGGTTGCCTTCGTGGTCACCGACACCGGCATTGGCGTATCTGCCGACAAGCAGAAGCTCATCTTCGAAGCGTTCCAGCAGGCAGATACCGGAACCTCACGAAAATACGGCGGCACCGGCCTCGGTCTGTCGATCAGCCGCGAGCTCGCACACCGGCTGGGCGGTGAGCTGCGGCTGATCCCCGGTGAGATCGGCAAGGGCAGTACTTTCGCGCTGTACGTGCCCTTGCGTACACAGGATGCCCAGCATCAGACGCTGGACGAATCAGCGACAGAGGCAGTACCTGGCCAAGTCAGGCGCGACCCTGTGTCAGACCCGTCTGTACAGATACCGGACGACCGCGAGTCTGTCCAACCCGGGGACCAGGTGCTGCTGATGCTCGAGGGCGACACCCGATTCGCCAGCATTCTGCTCGAGGCCGCGCACCACGAGGGGTTCAGGGCTATCGTCACGACCCGTGGCGCGGATGCACTGGAGCTTGTCGAACGCTTCAAACCCGCCGCGATCACTCTGGACCCGGGCCTGACCGACATCGATGGTTGGTCGCTACTCGAGCAGTTCAAGCGCAATTTCGCCACGCGTCACATCCCGGTCCAGATCATCTCGATCGCTGACGATCACACACGCGGGCTGCGCTATGGCGCTTTCGACTATCTGCTCAAACCGGTCACAGCCGACGAGATTCAAAATGCGCTGGTGGGCATCGTGGCATTCGCTCGGCGCAAGACCAGGAATCTGCTGCTCATCGACGGCGACGAAGGGAGCCGCGCCCGTATCCTCGATCTACTCGGCAATACCGATGTGAAGATCGCAACGACCGGCAGCGGCGCGCAAGCCTTGAACAAACTGGCAACGAAACGCTACGACTGCATGGCAATCAATCTCAAATTGCCCGACGTATCCGGCATCGGGTTTCTCGAGGCGTTGCAGGAAGACCACGCCATGCGTGAATTGCCGATCGTCGTCTATGGTGTAGAGACACTGACCAAGCCGGAACGCGAGCGTTTCAGGACACTGCTCGGCAAGGGCGTCATCAAGGCAGTTCAATCGCCCGAGCGCATACTCGACGAAACCGCGCTGTTTCTACACCGCGTCGTAGCCAGTCTGTCGCCGACCCAGCGCAAGATGCTGGAAAAACTCTATCAGGGATCAGACAGTCTCGAGGGTAAAAAGGCCCTGGTGGTCGACGATGACGTGCGCAATATTTTTGCCCTGACCAGCGTGCTCGAGTGCAACAAAATGCTGGTGGCCACGGCCGAAAACGGCCGAACCGCCATAGAACTGCTGCAGCAGCAGCCCGATACCGACATCGTGTTGATGGACATCATGATGCCCGAGATGGATGGCTTTGAAACCATGCGCCAGATCCGTACATTCAAAAGGTTTGAAACCCTGCCCATTATTGCGCTGACGGCAAAGGCGATGATGGGTGACCGTGAAAAGTGCCTCGAGGCAGGAGCATCGGACTATGTCAGCAAGCCGGTGGATACCGACCAGCTGCTGTCACTGATGCGCAAATGGCTCTATCGATGACGCTGTACCGCGCTCATTGCGGCCAGCGCAAACCGAAGTGGCAAAAATGAAGTGGCATAAATATGCAGGAACCCCCGGCATTCAAAGAGAGAGCCCAGGTGCGGCAAGCGCTCCCGCCTGATGGCGTACCAGCATCCGTGTTGCTGGTGGATGACAATCCCGGCAAGCTTACGGCGCTCGCCGCGGTGATTGCCGACATGGGCCTCGATGTTGCCACGGCGACCTCCGGGCGCGAGGCGCTGCGCCTGCTATTGCAGCGCGACTTCGCCGTCATTCTGCTCGACGTGAAAATGCCCGTGATGGACGGTTTTGAAACCGCGGCACTCATTCACGGCCGCCCGAAATCGGCCCACACGCCCATTATCTTCGTCACGGCGGAGGCCGATACGGATTCCGAGCGTTTCCGCGGTTATACGTCCGGCGCAGTGGATTACATCTTCTCGCCGATTGTGGCCGAAGTTCTTCGCGCCAAGATCCTGGTGTTTGTCGACCTGTACTACTTGCAGCGCAAACTGACGATGCAGGCCGAAGAACTGCTGCAATCGAAGCTGCAGCTGCGTGAACTGGCCGCCTATCAGGAGCGCATCAAGGAAGAAGAGCGAAAGCGCATCGCACGCGACATCCATGACGAGCTGGGGCAAAGTCTGCTGGCATTGCGAATTGACGTCTCCATGTTGCAGGCGCGCACCAGTACCCGGCACCCCAAGCTCAACGAAAAGGTCAGCGACGCCCTGAATCACCTCGATTCAGCCATCCGCAGTGTCCGCAGCATCATCAATGATCTTCGACCGCCCGTACTCGATCTGGGACTACAGGCAGCGATCGAGTGGCAACTTGAAGAGTTCCGGCAGCGCAGCGTGATCGATTGCACGATGTCGGTGAAAGACGAGAGTTTGCGTTGCGATCTGAATGAAAAATCCGCCACGACTCTGTTTCGCATCGTGCAGGAATCGCTATCGAATATTGCCCGGCACGCGCAAGCGACACAGGTGCATATCGAACTCTACCGGGAGGGCCGCCGACTTTACCTGCTGATCAAAGACAATGGTGTCGGCATGACGGATCGCAAAAAATCGAACTCGTTCGGGTTGGTGGGGATGAAGGAACGCATCAGCATGCTCGGCGGCGAATTCACGATCGACAGCGCACCGGACAAAGGAACGAGATTGACGATATCGCTGCCACTCGACTGACGTGGCCATTTCTCTTGGCCCAGACACTGCGCACAATCGCACCCGTTATTGGGGGATATTCCCCGTCATCGGGGGTATTCATCCTGGCTGCTCCTACCTGCCTGAAGCCAGCAGACAAGGGGTATGCGGCGTAGAGCCATTAGTCACCTTCTTTCACTTTTGGCGGAAAATTTGCATCATCCTTATCCCGGTTCGAAATCAAACATTTCGCCAGCCGGGCCAGGAGCAGTGGCTCAATACCCATGTATTGCCGCGCGCTCCGAGGAATCGTCAGAGGTGTTTGCGATGAAACTGGATGCCGGAAGGCTGAATCCTAGTCCATTGTCCAAAACCAGGCTGGCGTTAAGTATCTCTGCTGCCGTGATCGTGTTTGGGCTGGGCTTGTCCCAGACCCGGGCAGCCCCCCTCGACAACACCGATCCACCGCCTCCTACCGACCCATCGGCGTTCACCAACCCGCCCGCCGACCCCAATGCCGCATTGCGGGACTTGCTCAAGCTGCCTCCCGCAAACGTGGGCGCCTTCGACTTGCCCAATGGAGTGGTCGGTAACCGCCAGACCCCCTTGGTCGACAATGTGCTGCCACCCGATCTGCAACCCAGCTTCAACATCCCCACTAACGGTAATGCCAGCCCGGTGTTCGGGGCTCAACCGTTCACCCAGAAGCTTGAACTGTTCGAGGAATTCGGCTCGAACAAACTGGATGCGACCGACCCGCCATCCCCGGTTCCATTTCCGGTTCCGACGCTGGGCCCCGCACCGGCGCAAGATCCATTGAACGTGGCACGTAGCGGCCCGTCTCCGGATGCGCTGGACGCCTTTCTCAGGCAGCCGGCATTGACGCCCTTCCCGACAGAGTTCTCCAATGTCCTGGACCGCAACCCCTGGAAGGCGCAGATCGAGCTTTTCCTCAATCGCCGAGTCGACTCGCCCGCAGAAGGCCGGCCACCGGGCAAAGGCTGGTCGCACCAGCGTTTCAATGAGTTTTTCCCGCGCGATGCCTTCAAGACTGTGCAAGCCGGCGCGCACGTCAACAGCGGCTTGCGTGATCGGATGCAACGGCATAACTACGCTGTGGGGGAATTTGCGCCCGGCGGGCTCTATCACAACACCAACGGCAACCCGGCCAACGAGGGCACCACCAAGGGCATTCAAGTGCAGTTCCACCCCAACTTGCCTGTCCAGGACCATAATGCGTTGTGGACATTCGACGGCACCTTTCCGCCCAAACTGCTCCTGGTACGCTATGGCCAAGCGATGCTGATGCGTCATTACGATGCCTTGCCCATTGACCCGTCGGCCAACCGGGGCTTTGGCCTGCACACCCTCACCACCCATGAACACAACGGCCACTCGCCCGCCGAAAGCGACGGTTTTACCAACGCGTTCTTCTTCCCAGGCCAGTACTACGACTATCGCTGGCCGATCCAGTTGGCCGGTTACGACACCATCAACACCACTGCCGAGGACCCACGGGCCGCGTTCCCGTGCGACCCCGGTGAAATCCTGTTCGTCAACGACGCCAGCCCCGGCTTCAAGACCTGCAACAACGGCACCATCAAGATCCGTGGCGACTGGCGCGAAACCATGAGCACCCACTGGTTCCACGACCACATGCTCGATTTCACCGCGCAGAATGTCTACAAGGGCAATGCGACGATGATGAACTACTACAGCGCCGTGGACCGTGGCAACGAGGCGGTCGACGACGGGGTCAACCTGCGCTTGCCCAGCGGTTCGGGGCTGGGGTGGGGTAACCGCGACTATGACGTCAACCTGACGATTGCCGACAAGGCCTGGGACCAGACCGGCCAGTTGTGGTTCAACCCCTTCAACACCGACGGCTTTCTCGGTGACCAGGTGCTGACCAACTGGGAGTTCAAACCCTTCCTGGACGTACGTGCCCGCCGCTACCGTTTCCGCATTCTCAACGGATCGGTTTCTCGCTTCTTCACGCTGGCGGTGGTGCGTCAGGTCAGTGGTAATGGTGGCGAGTTTCCTGGCCCGAACAACTCCGGAGTTTCCTATAACCGGGTGCCGTTCCACATGATTGCCAACGACGGCAATATCATGGAGCACGCGGTGCCGTTCGATGGCAGCCTGGACCTCGATGGCGACGGCGACACGCAGGACCACAATGCCATTCTGCCGATACTGGGCATTGCCGAGCGCTATGACATCGTCGTCGACTTCGCGACAAACGGCATCAGCCCGGGCGACAAGATTTTCTTCGTCAACATTGCGGAGCATGAAGACGGCAAGCGTCCGAAACGCGACATTCCATTGGCGGATGTACTCTCCGAGAAGTACCTGCCCGTGGTCAGGCAAACCAGCCACGGGCCACAGTGGGTCAACGGTGACCCGGGCGTGGGCCTGTTCCTGCAACTCAACGTCCAGCCTTACACCGGCCAGGATGTCAGCATGAATCCGGTCGACTTCGAGCCCGCCAAGCCTGGCAAGCCCGAGGGCAAGTTCATGATCCCCTTGCCCTTGCATCGTGATGACCCTGCGGATATCGCCCGGCTTGCCCAGGCACGGCACCGCACCTTTATCTTTGGCCGCTCCAACGGCACGGACTTCAAGCCCTGGACGATCAAGACCGATGGCGGCGAAGGCTTCGGTATGGACCCGCGGCGGATTTCAGCCGCGCCACAACTGGCCACTGGCCCGACACCGGCAGGGTTCAAGGGCGAAGGCACGCTGGAAGTCTGGAAGATCGAGAACGGCGGCAATGGCTGGAGTCACCCGGTGCATGTGCATTTCGAGGAAGGGATCATTCTCACTCGAGGTGGCAAACCACCACCCGAATGGGAAAAAGGAGCGCGCAAGGATATCTACCGTGTAGGCCGCGATTCCGACAGCCTCGACGATGTCGAAATGGCCATACACATCCGTGAGTTTGCCGGTACCTACATGGAGCACTGCCACAACACACAGCATGAAGACACGGCGATGCTGCTGCGCTGGGACTCTGAGCACCCGGGCCAGTTCCAATTGATGCCCACACCCTTGCCCAGCTGGGACGGCGTGAAATTCGTGAACTCGGTTGCATTACCGACATTCCGTACCGGAGATGGCGTCGGGCCACAGGTCGAGGTCAACAAAAACCCGTAAATAGCAGCAGCGGAGGCAAAGGCTAGCGTCGTCTATCAAACGGCTGTTTATGTCGTCAGCAAATGCACAGGCAACTTTTTTGCTGAAAATTCCCCTGTGGCTATGCCGCGAATTGGCTTTTTTCGAGGGGAAAATGGCAGTGCATTGACCTGGTTTGTTAACCCGGCCAAAGGCTTTTTTATGGCTGATTCGCTCAAAACCCCCGATGTCTTCCATGGAATCTGGAATAAAAGACGAAAAAAACGCCGGGGCTCTCGTCTGCCTTCCCATTCGCCGCAAACCCGGTAATGGTGCAGGCTGCACGATAAAAGATGGCAATGTGCAGCTAGCCAGGAACACTGCCGTTGGTCAGCAAAATTGATCAAGAAATGAACGGATACAGTTTTTTCGGTCAGAATACGCAGCAGGTGGCACGGGCTCTGAACCTCACCTGACCCCCAGAAGCGGAAGTTAAACCTCATATGCGCCAAGTGCGGATGCGGTTTTTTATTACCTGAAAATGGAAATAATCGAATGACTAAAAGTTCATTCGCCAAACTCGCTTTTATCTTGACAGCGTAATGCCGCAAGATAATTCAATTGAAACGGCTGAATCATAACTTCCGTCAGCAACGGCAAACTCTAATCACGCCGTCCTGAACGTCAGGTTGATTCACTGTTAGAACAAAGAGGTAGTCATGGAACTTAGTATTCTTACTTCACCAGTCGGGGAATATTTACGCCTGGGCGTTGTATATTTTCATCTTATCGCCTGCTGCGTGGCAATCGGGCTGGTTTTGACCAGTGACATTGCAATGGTCAAGCAACTCCTGAAGGGCGATGCGTCAGGTCACCACGATGACGCGCACATGGACAGTCTTCAAAAGACCGTATCGCTTGCACTTGTCTGGCTCTGGATTACAGGCATTGCTATTGTCGGGATCGATTATGCCGGCAAGGGGATGGAGTATTTCCTCAATCCAAAGTTACAAGCCAAAATCGGCATCGTTGTGCTGTTGACCATTAACGGCTTCGTGTTGCATCGCGCTGTATTGCCGGCGCTGAAGAAAGCCGGTTCGTTACTGAAACTCTCCTTCAGCCTGCGCATGCTGGCGCTGTTCTCGGGCGCGTTCTCTGGCGTGTCGTGGTTCTATGCCGCCATGCTGGGTGTTGGTCGTCCGCTGGCCTGGAAGTACTCGCTGGTGGAGTTGCTGGCAGCCTATCCGGTGCTCATCGTCGGCGGTTTCGGAATGATGGTACTGCTCACCGTCTGGGCAAAAAACAAAGACGCCGAAGCGCGCCAGGAGCAAGGCACCTGGACTCCAGGAAACGCCGCCCTGGCTGGCTGGTGAATCCAGGTTGAACAAGGACGTTCAGCGCTAACCCATGAATTCTGCTTTAACTGTTAAAAAATCTCACTTGAGGATACCCAAATGAAATCCATGAAAGTTCTCTTCGTAGTCGCCGCTCTGACCGCTTCTTCTCTGGCGATGGCCACAGGTGGCGGTGACCGGACCGTCGCACGCATGGAGTCGGCCCGGACCGTCTCGATGAAAGCCTTCCAGGTTGCCCAGAAACAGAAGGCTGAAGCCGCTGTCACTCAAAGCAAGGCCAAGGCAGCCGACCGCACCAACAGCTGATCTGTTGTGTCGAGTCCACAGTCCAAGCAGCCCGTCTCCACGGGCTGCTTCGTTTACAGGCCGTCGTGGCACGCGTTATCAGCTTTCATCTCCAATAAATTGCTTCATCGGTAAACGCCCCTCGCGCCAACTCAACGTTGCGTCTCTACGATCCTGAGCCAAGGCCAGCGAACCTGGTAACTTTTCGCCTTCTGGTCGAACAAGTCTGGCCTGGGATTCTTTGGATTGATTCTAAGTAGCCCCTGCTCAGTATCGGCCAGGCCGTTGGGTGCATAGACCTCGCCCGTTTCAATATCCAGCCCCATGCAGGTACCGGCAATCAGGTAGCGATCGATCCCGTCTCTGGCCGACTGAAGTTGTGGATAATCCCCGCCAAACCGCTGGTTGTACCACAGGTGAACGCGAGCCTGATTCTTGAATTCAACGTTCACGTCGAGGTGGTTGAACAGATGCCGAGCGGATTGGATGACCTCATTCTCGGCTTCCCACGACAGATCATCATCGAAGTAAAAAACGTCGTAATCCTTCACCCCCCACGCTGGCGGTCGCTGTGACTGATGATTCCACACGGCCTGGAACAGGCAACCGGCGGTGAGCATGCACTGGTTCAAACCGAGCTTGGGCAAGCGATCGGCAAGTTCTGCGTTTACTGGATTGGTCATTGCGATCCTGACCAGGCTTTCGACAGTCGATGTCATTTTCATCCCTTCCAAATCGATCAAGTCCTGGCGACCGACGATACCGCCAACGCTTTACAAATACGCGAAATACACCGCCCTTTACTCACCCTCGGCCAATCTGGCGCGAATCATGCCTCATTCAACGACATGAAGTCGGTACGGACTATGTGGATGACACTTTTGAAGTGAGCCGCCTCAGTGCCTGCCCCGATAATCGATAGCTTACTGACGAACGGTCGAGGTCAAGCATGACGAGCGCAACGATGGAACAAGTCAGCCCAAGAACGCTGAGAAGAGTGATTGTGGCTGCCGGCATCGGCAATTTCGTCGAGTGGTTCGACTTCGCCGTCTACGGCTTTCTGGCCACGACCATCGCCCAGCAATTTTTCCCCAGCGGCGATGCCAGTGCCGCGCTGCTCAAGACCTTTGCGGTATTCGCCGTGGCCTTTGCGTTTCGGCCCCTTGGCGGGATTTTCTTCGGCATGCTGGGCGACAGGATCGGCCGCAAGCGAACCCTGGCGATGACCATTCTGCTGATGGCCGGGGCGACGACCTTGATCGGCCTGCTGCCCACTTATACGGCGATCGGAGTCATGGCGCCGATTCTTCTGTCCCTGATCCGTTGCGCCCAGGGTTTTTCCGCCGGGGGTGAATACGCCGGTGCCTGTGCCTACCTGATGGAGCATGCACCGAGTGACAAGCGCGCCTGGTACGGCAGCTTCATTCCGGTGTCGACATTTTCCGCCTTCGCCGCGGCAGCCGTGGTGGCCTACGCACTCGAGGCGTCCTTGTCGGCCGAAGCAATGGGCAGTTGGGGCTGGCGCCTGCCGTTCCTGATTGCCGCGCCCCTGGGCCTGGTGGGTCTTTACTTGCGCTGGAAGCTCGATGAGACACCGGCATTCCAGGCGGTGACCCAGGAACATGCAGTCGCACACTCCCCACTCAAGGAAACCTTGCGCAACCATGGTGCGGCTATCTGCTGTCTGGGTGCTTTTGTGTCACTCACGGCACTGTCGTTTTATATGTTCACCACCTATTTCGCGACTTACTTGCAAGTCGCGGGTGGCCTGAGTCGCGCCACAGCGTTGCTGGTGTCGCTGATTGCATTGCTGTTCGCTGCGGCGATCTGCCCACTGGCCGGGCTGTACTCGGACCGGGTCGGGCGTCGAATGACGGTGATGACCGCTTGCGGTCTGTTGATTGTGAGCGTGTATCCATCGTTCCTGATGGCCAGCTCCGGCTCGTTCGCAGTGTCCATCGGCGGCGTCATGCTCCTGGCGATTGGCGCGGTGTTGTGTGGCGTGGTGACGGCGGCCTTGCTCTCGGAAACCTTCCCTACCCGTACCCGATACACCGCCTCGGCGATCACCTACAACATGGCGTACACCCTCTTTGGCGGCACCGCTCCGCTGGTGGCGACATGGCTGATCAGCACCACCGGCAGCAACCTGTCGCCAGCGTTCTATCTGATCGCGGTTGCATTGCTCGCGCTGGCGGGTGGTCTGGCATTGCCGGAGACTTCGAGGATTTCCCTGCATGACGTTGCGTCGCAAGAAAAAGCCGAAGGAGTGAGCGCGTCCGCCTGAAACACCAAAAAAGCCTGTCCTGGGCCCGGTGCGGATCTGTAGGAGCGAGCTCGCTCCTACAGTAGCAACACGTCCGCGGAGCGCCCGTTGCCAACGATGCCACTAAGGCAACGCATACACCCTGAACAGTTTTTTCACGGTAGCGTTGGTTCCGCCCAGGTACTGGTCGTAGGCCTTTTCTATGAAGCCCGAGTGATAGGCTTCACTCAGGGCCATATCGACCAGCAAGCGGAAGTCTTCGTCGTTACGCTCCACGATCATCGCCACCGGCGAGTACTCGAAGATGCGGTCCAGGAGCATCAGGTTCTTGGCCGCGCCCTCCTTGGCGACTTCATTGCGCAGCAGCATGCGTTCGGAGAAGAAGGCATCGGCCTTGCCCTCGGCGACCAGCTTGACGCCCTCGTCGTTGTTGGCCACGGTCACCAGCGAAGCGATCACGTTGAGCAGGCGCATCTGTTCGCGAATCCAGTCTTCGGTCACGCCCCCCTCCAGGGTCGCGTAGGTTTGGTTGGCCAGACCGTTGTTAATGCTGGCACGCCAGGTCGGGCCGGTATTGGCCACCTTGCCATTGAGCACATTGAGCAGCGATTCGCGAGCATCGTTGCGCACCACGACCGAGAGGCCGGCAGTGTAGATCGGTATGGAGTAACTGATCATCTTGCGCCGTTCCAGGGTAGGCGGTGTCGGCGTGCAGAGGATGTCGACTTTACCCTGGCTCACCGCGTTGACCTCGTCCGAAATCTTGACGGGCTGGTAGCGCACTTGCAGGTCGGGCAGACCCAGCTCGCTCTTGAGCTTGTCGGCGACTTTCAGGCACAGGTCGATGGCATAACCGCTGGCTTTGTCGCCTTCCTGCTTGCTGAAAGGGGCCAGGTCCGGCAAGTAGCCCAGGGTCAAGGTTTGGCTGCTGCGCACGCGTTCAACGGTGTTGGCGCCAGCCACTAGCGGCAGCGTCGAGAGTGCGAAGGCAAGCAGCAGTCTGGTGGTTGTGGCAAATGGTACGTTCATGTCCGGTTTCCCCGTATGCAGATGTCTGTGCAGTCCTGTTGGCCACGCCTAAGGGTTTGCGGCCCTTGCCTGGTTGGCCGCCGGCGCGTCGGTGAAGCGCTTGGCGAGGAATCCATAGAGCAGGTAGCCGAAAGCGAGCACCAGGGTGCCGCCCATCACTGCGTCCTTGCCGCAGGCATACAAGGCGTACAAGGCGTACGTTATTGCAATCAGCAGGACCACCACGTTACGCGAGTGTATGGCCGACGAGACCCCGGCCTTGTGCATGATCACCAGCAGGCCGGTCATCGCAGTTATATAAGGGATCAGGTTGGTGACCGCCGCCAGGCTGACCAGCTTGCTGAACTGTGCGGCGGCGTCGGGCGAGATGGTCGACAGGGCCAGGAGGGTCTGCAGCACACCGCAGACAATCATGCCGACGACGGGGGCATTCATGGCGTTGACCTTGCTGAACAGCTTGAGGAACAGGTTCTGGTCAGCCGTCATCTTGGCGGTTTGCGCCAGGGTAAATTGCCAGCCCAGCAGCGAGCCGACACAGGCCATGACCGCCAGCGCCATGACGATATTACCGACCATCGGGCTGAACATCGTGGCATAGACCAGCGCGAAGGGGGCGGAGGACTTGGCCAGCTCAGCGTTGGGAATGATGCCCTGGATAACGGTGGTCGACAGCACATAGACCACGGCGGCACCCAGGGTGCCGAACAGGCAGGCCAATGGCACGTTGCGTTTGGGGTCTTCCACGGCATCGGTGGCCTGGGCCGCCGACTCCATGCCCAGGAAGGCCCACAGGGTCAGGGGAATGGCTTTGCCGATGGCTTCGGAAATCGCCAGGCTATTGGGGTTCCAGGCGGCGGCCAGCACATCGGGCTTGAACCAGAACCAGCCGATGATGCTCAGGCCGGCTACCGGAATAATCACGCCCCACACCGTGAAGGCGCCGATCTTGCCGGTGATGCCTGGGCCACCGAAGTTGGCGAAGGTGGTCAGCCAGATCAGTGCGATCGTGCCGATGCACAGTGGAATCGCACCCGTGCCCAGCCAGGGCACGAAGGCCGTCATGTAGCCCACCGCCGAAATGGCCACGGCCACGTTGGCGATGGCCAGTGACAGGAAGTACAGGTACGAACAGAGGAAAAAACCCGACTTCGCATGGGCCTCTTCGGTGTAGGCGGACAAACCGCCGGAGCGCGAGCAGAAGACGCCACACTGGGCAAAGCAGTAGGCGATGGCCATCGAACCAATCGCCGTGAAAATCCACGACAACAAAGAGACGGCACCCAACTGAGCCATGTTGGTGGGCAACATGATGATGCCCGAGCCCATCATGTTGACCGTTACCAGCGTCGTGAGCCCCATCAGGCCCATTTTCTTGCTTGAATCAGCCATCGCAAACTCCTTGCCCTGTTCAGAGAGTTAACCCCTGGGCCCGCTGACCTGACACCTGCCACCGAGTACGAGGGTGATCCTTACTGCTTGATCACATAGCCATACGCCCGCGTGCGACCGCCTTCCTGCTGCAGATAAACGCCTTGAAGTTCCGGTGTGAAGCCGGGCAAGCGGTTGATGCCCTCCTCCAGCGCCAGGAAGTACTTGAGCACCGCGCCACCCCAGATTTCTCCCGGCACCACGCACAAGACGCCCGGCGGGTAAGGCAACGCGCCCTCGGCTGCAATGCGACCATCGGCATCCGCCAACGCCACCAGCTCGACGTTGCCGCGGATGTACTCGATTTGCGCTTGCTGCGGGTTCATGGCCTTTTTCGGGAAGTGTTCCTTGCGGAACATGTCCTTCTGCAGCTGCTGCACGTTGTGGCTGCGATACAGGTCATGCATTTCCTGGCAGAGCCTGCGGATGGTGTAGTCGCGGTAGCGTTCTTCGTACTGCGTATAGATCGCTGGCAGCACCCGGCTCATCGGCGCGTCGTCCTGAACGAAGCGTTCGAAACGGGCGATCTGTGCCGCCAGGTGACTCATCTTTGCCCAGTCTTCAGCCGGGGTGAGCAGGAACAGGATGGAGTTGAGGTCGCATTTTTCCGGAACGATGCCGTTCTGGCGCAGGAAGTTGGCCAGGATGCCGGCGTGAATGCCGAACTCGGTGTAGCTGCCGTCCACCGGGTCGATGCCCGGCGTGGTGAACAGCAGTTTGCAGGGATCGATGAAGTACTGCTTGTCGGCATAACCGGGAAAGGCATGCCAGCGATCCTTCGGATGGAACTCAAAGAAACGGATATCGCTGGCGATAGCATCGGTCGAATGATCCTGCCATGGGCGCCCGTCGATGGTATCCGGCACGAATGGGCGGACCATGGTGCAGGCTTCGATGATCAGCTTGCGCGCATTGATGCCGAACTTCACGCAGTCGTCCCACAGGCGCAGACCACTGCGGCCTGAGTGAATGCGGGCATTCACATCCAGTGAGGCGAACAGCGGGTAGAACGGGCTCGTTGAAGCCTGGGACATGAAGGCGTTGTTGAGCCGGTGATGGTTGCAGTAGCGGGCCTGGCCTTTGATGTGCCGGTCTTTCTTGTGGATTTGCGAGGCCTGGGAGAAACCGGCCTGCTGCTTGTGTACCGATTGGGTGACGAAGATGCCCGGGTCGTTCTCGTCCAGATCGAGCAGCATCGGCGAGCAATCCTTCATCATCGGAATGAACTGTTCGTAACCGACCCACGCCGAGTCGAACAGGATGTAGTCACACAGCTTGCCGATGCGGTCGACCACTTGCCGGGCGTTGTAGATGGTACCGTCATAGGTGCCCAGTTGAATGATCGCCAGGCGAAACGGCCGTGGCAGTTGCGCCTTGTCCGGGGCGACTTCGGCGATCAGCTGGCGCAGGTAGTCTTCTTCGAAACAGTGAGCGTCGATGCCGCCGATGAAGCCGTAGGGGTTGCGCGCGGTTTCCAGATAGACCGGCGTGGCGCCGGCCTGCAACAGCGCACCCTGGTGATTGGATTTGTGGTTATTGCGGTCGAACAGCACCAGGTCGCCCGGGGTCAACAGGGCGCTGGTCACCACTTTGTTCGACGCCGAGGTGCCGTTGAGCACGAAGTAGGTCTTGTCGGCGTTGAACACCTTGGCCGCATGTTTTTGCGCCAGCAGCGCCGGGCCTTCGTGGATCAGCAGGTCACCGAGCCTGACGTCGGCGTTGCACATGTCGGCGCGAAACAGCGTCTCGCCGAAGAAGTCGAAAAACTGCCGACCTGCCGGGTGTTTGCGAAAGAACTGGCCGCCCTGGTGGCCGGGGCAGGCAAAGGTCGCGTTGGCCGATTCGGTGTAATGCTTGAGCGCATCGAAGAACGGCGGCAGCAGGCTTTCTTCATAGGCCTTGGCGGCGGTCTCCAGTTGATTGCCGTAGTACTCGGCATTATTGCTGGACAGGTCAAACACACCATTGACCTGCAAAATCACATCCTGCAGTTGTTTGTAGACCTCCAGGGAACGATTGCTGCGGCCCTGAGAGGCCACCAGGAAGATGGGGATGTCGAAGCCGGTACGCTTGATGGCATCCAGCGCCCCTGCTGCCAAATCATCTTTCGAGAGTACGGCGACAGCGACATCGGTAAAGTCAGTCTGGTCGAGCTGGACGATTTCACGGGAATTACGAAAGCAAACTCGTACCGCATCGCTGGCAGCGATTTTCAAGGCGTTCATAACCAGAATCTCTCGGTCTGTCTGACGTTGAAGTTCCTGGGACGACCAACTTCAGAGGCATCATGTCCCGGGGTCAGGAGCGATTGCCCTATTGGGTATAGTTCATTTTTACTATTTGTTACTTCCTGCCGATTTTTTAAGTTGAATTAATCCAAAGGCATTGATCCTCAGCAATCACGCACAACGCTTGATTGCGGATGAAGCACCCCATCGGTTGCATTCAACCTTTGGGGTGCTGCTCATCCAGCCATCAAGTGCGCCCTGCGGAACCTGAGACGGGCAAGTTCCCGAGCAATTTGAGCCCGGTGCTCTTCACGAAAGTTTCATAGTCCATGGGCTTCTCGATTCGGGTTTCAGCATTAGGCAGTACGTAGGCCCAGGCACGTTTGGACGATGCGTCGTACACCAGCTTGAACAGGCKGGTCGGCACCCAGACCTGGTTGTCGCCGATGGTGGAGTGGCCAGGGTCAAACAGCGGGCCGGTAAAGACAAACACGTTGCCATCGGCGCGCTTGGCAAACTTCCTGACATCAGACTCGACCTTGCTCCAGATCTTGCGGTTGTTGGTCGGGTCTTGCGGCACCATGTTCGACAGCGCAAAGGATTGGGCCATTGCATTGGGGTTCGGTGCATCGGCGGCCGGGGATTGGTGACCACGGTCCACGGCCGGGTGCTGGCTGCGGTAATCGCTCAACTCGGCGCGCCCGCTCTTGGGAATGCGTGGGTCCGGATAGAACTGGTTGGTGCGCTCCTCCCCTTTGGCATCCTGCAACTGGGCCGCATTCAGGCGTTCGACCACAACCAGCGGGGTCTTGCTGGTTTGCGAGTACAGCACCGCGAAGTTGTCGGAACACAGCGCCAGGGGTTTCATGGTTGCCGGCACGGTGGCGGTGTTGATCGGTTTCGCTGCCGGGAACAGATCTGCACAGCCGTCAAACGATGCCTGTTTCTGTTTGCTTGAATAGAGGTCCAGGGCCGCGCTCTGGCTGATCGAGCCCGAGCGGGACGTTTGTTCATGTTGCGCGGTGGGCGGCTTGAGCAGGTCCAGCAGACCGCGGGCTTGTGCCCCGGTCGAGAGCAAAACAAGGGCCGACAGCCCAACTGCAATTTTGCGTAGGTGCATGCTTAAAATCTTCGAATGGAATTGAGGGGTAAACGTAGGGCGAGTCCCGATTCACGGAACCAGGTGGAGGCCGTTGCTGATTATGTGGCGGCGAGCATGCTTTCACTGTCCTTGATCAAGTTACCGATGCGGGGCCGGTCGGTTCCGGGCAGATCGACCGCTTGGGGTCGTGCGGGGTTTATTGACCATGACAAGATACGTTAGTGCCGGGCGGCGGTTGGATTCTATTCGCCAGTGCTCGGCGAAGAAGCGGACCGGATGACATATCCAGTACCACTCGATACCCTTGCGCCCCCGGGTGCCTGACGGCAATTCGGGCCAGACTCACTCCATCCAGACGAACCAAAAATGAAATCCTCCGCAGGTTTGCTGTTGTCGGGTATCGAGCTGGACCGTACCAGCTCCATCCCCTTGTACCGCCAACTCTACTTGCAGATTCGCAAACAGATTCTCGGTGGCAGGATTCAGGGCGGCGTACGTCTGCCGTCCACCCGGACCCTGAGCAAAGAACTGCAGCTTTCGCGAATCAGCATTCTCAATGCGTTCGATCAACTGATTGCCGAAGGTTTTCTGACGTCGCGCACCGGGGCCGGGACCTACGTCGGCAATGAATGGGAAGGCCGCGGTACTGATGACGAAGAACACCAGCCCCAGCCGCCTCGCCTGTCCGATCTGAGCCAGTCCATGCTGTCGTTGCGCAGCGATCATTTTCGCGGCGTTTCCTATGCGGACTGGGCGACCGGGAGCCCGACCTCGTTCCTGCCCAGCCACAGTGCCTACGATGCGTTTCCGCAATCAGTCTGGAAACGGCTGATGAACCGCCACCTGCACAAGCCGACCAAGGCCATGCTCGGTTATGGCGAACTGCAAGGTTTGCTGGCCCTGCGCGAGGCGATTGCCGAATACGTCTTCGATGCCCGGGGCATCGACTGCGCTGCCGAGCAGGTGGTCATCGTTTCCGGTGCCCAGCAAGCCTTTAACCTGCTGGGCATGCTGTTGCTCAATCCGCAGGACAGCTTCTGGATGGAGGATCCGGGGCATATCGCGGCGCGAATTGCGCTCCAGGCCCAGGGTGGTCTGGTGGTCCCGTTGCGTATCGACGAACAGGGGATCGATGTCCGGCAAGGTGTGGCGTTGTGTCCTGACGCTCGCCTGGTATTTACCACACCTTCGCGTCAGCATCCCTTGGGCATCACCATGAGTTATGCGCGGCGCCAGGAGCTCATCGACTGGGCTGCCCGCAATCAAAGCTGGATCATCGAGGACGACTGCGACAGTGAGTTTCGCTACAACGGCCGCCCCCTGCCGGCACTCTATGCCATGGACCAATGGGCCCGGGTCATCTACGCCGGAACGTTCAGCAAAGTGCTCTTCCCCTCGCTACGACTGGGTTACGTGATACTGCCGAACGCCCTGATCGAACCCTTCTGCACCCTGCGGGCGGTCATGGATCGCAGCCCGCCCACGCTGCTACAGGCCGTCACGGCAGACTTCATGCGCGAAGGCCACTTTCTCGGTCATATTCGTCGAATGCGTGCGCTGTACCAGGCTCGCCAGCAAGCACTGGTCGAACAACTGCAGCAACGGCTGGGCACTTTCTTCAGGATCACGCCTGTTGAAGCCGGCATGCACCTGATCGCCTGGTTACCCACGCATCTCGATGACGACGCCCTGGCCAGGGAACTCGGCCAGCATGGCATTCATACCTATCCCCTGAGTGACTACTGCCTCGAGCATGTCTTGCCACCGGCGCTGTTGATCGGCTTTGCCAGCACCCCTGAGGACCAGGCCCAAGAACGCGTCGAAGCGCTGGCCCAGGCCTTGAGCAACATGGGCTATCTGCTGCAGGCCACTTGACGCAAGGCAAGTGGTCTTATGATTTAACTGATAATGGATCTATCGAGAGTTCCTGACTGGCGCGATAAAGGCTGCGCCGGTAGACCCGGCGTCTGAACCAGGAACGACTCGTATGAACAATAAGATCCAGGAACGATTCAACGCATTGCTCAGCCATAAGGCTGTCGAGGCCGGGGCTCCCCCCGTACTGACTGAGGCACTGGCCCGCCAGTTGCTCGACCGACTGGGCCAACTGCGCCTGTTTGCCCATGCCTACCCCTTGCTGACCAACCTGACCCACGGCCGCGTGACACCTGCTGACCTGCTGGACTTCGCCTATCGCCACGAGCTGCAGGGGCTGAGCCTGCACTTGCTCGACGGTGAGGAAAACAGCCTCAGTCAAATGACAGCCACGCAACTTCAGGCGTTCGCTGCCAAGGCCAAAACACTCGGGCTGGATGTGCATCTGGAAATCAGCAGCACCCTGAAAAAAGATGTCGATCAAGTGATCGCCATTGCCAGGGCGCTGGGCACCCGCAACATCCGTGTTTACTCACGCTACGAAGGAGCGCTGTCGCGGGTCATGGACCTGATCGAGTCGGACCTGCACTACCTCGCGCAGCAGGCAGACGAGCACGACCTGTTCTTCGACTTCGAGCAGCATGAGGAGCTCAAGAGCAGCGAGATCGCGCAACTGTTGAACCGCCTGAACCACCCTCGGCTGCATGCCCTGTTCGATTTCGGCAACATGATCAATGCCTGCGAACAGCCCCTTGCTGCGCTCCGTAACCTGGCGCCGCACATACGCCAGACCCACCTCAAGGGTGTGCGCATCGTCCCCGAGCAAAATGCATTCGGCCATTACGGCGTGCTGCAGGGCTGTGACGAAGACGACCTGCCCAACGCACGCATGTTGTTCGAACTGCTGATGCTCGGCGAATCAGCTGTGCAAGTGATCGCGTTCATTCTCGAGCAGGAAAACCACTACGTTGCCCCGGCGTTCCGCCAGATGGACGAAGCCGCGGACCCGTTCATTGCGTACCGGGAAATGAGTGAAACAGCGCTGCCGGAAGGCTTCTCGCTGGAGCAAATGCTGGCCGATGAACACCGTTGGGCCAACAACCAGGTTGCCTATGTACGAGGTCTGCTGGCCGAGTTCCGAACCCTGGCCGAGTTGACCCTGGCCCATTGCGCTGACGCCTGAACCTGACGTGCCGACCGGCACTGCCTACCCAATCAAGCCTGGAGAACAATAATGACATCCCATGACAAGGCCAAATGGCTCAGATTCCTGATTCTCATCCTCGGTGGCGGCACCATCTACAAGCTGGCGAATCTCAAAGACGCCTTTTATATCCCCATGCAAGAGTTCATGGGGCTGTCCCACACTGAAATTGGCGTGCTGCTGAGCGCCAACGCCATCATCGCCACCGCGCTGTTTGTGGTGGGCGGCATGCTCGCCGATCGGTACGATACGCGTAAGCTGATCCCCCTCGGCCTGATCGGTACCGGCAGCCTCGGCCTCTACCTGGCGACCTTTCCGCCCTTCAGCAATCTGCTGATTGTGTTCTGCCTGCTGGCCGTATGTGCCGACTGCATCTTCTGGCCCTCGCTGCTCAAAGCCATCCGCAATCTGGGAGACGATAAGGAACAGGGGCGCCTGTTTGGCCTTCTGGAAGGTGGACGTGGTGTCGTCGATACCCTGGTCGCCTTCTCTGCACTGGGCGTGTTCGTCGCCATGGGCTCCGGTGAAAACGGTCTGAAGTCGGCGATCCTCTTCTATTCGGTCATCGACATTCTTGCCGGGACCCTGACCTGGCTGCTGCTCAAGAGCGGCAATACCCAGTCGACCGCCAAGCCCAAGAACGGAATGTCGAACCTGCTAGAGGCCATCAAGGTGCCGGGCATCTGGCTGGTCAGCCTCAACGTGTTCATGGTCTACATCGTGTATTGCGGCCTGACCTATTTCATTCCCTACCTCAAGGACATGTACGAACTGCCCGTCGCCCTGGTGGGCGCCTATGGCATCATCAACCAGTACTTCCTCAAGATCCTCGGCGGCCCCGCCGGTGGCTTCATTGCCGACAAGCAGTTCAAGAGTTCCAGCCGCTATCTGAAGTGGGCATTCCTGGCTTTGTTGCCGCTGATGGGCGTCATCATGCTCATCCCGAAAAGCCCGGGTTTCATCTATGCGGGCATGGCAGCCACCCTCTCCTTCGCGCTGATTGTCTTTTCCATGCGCGGCGTGTTCTGGGCACCCATGGGTGAAGTCGGCATACCCCAGCACATCACCGGTTCAGCCTTTGGCATTGGTTGCCTGGTCGGCTATGCGCCTGGCATGTTTGCCTACGTCATCTACGGCGCAATCCTTGACCATTTCCCGGGTCAGCAAGGCTACAACTACGTGTTCTCGTTAATGAGTCTGTTGGCCATTGTCGGGTTCATGGTCTCCAGCCTGCTGTATCAAGCGGTTCGGAAAAACTCCACGGTCACCGGCAAGGTCAGCGCCGCGCAAGCCTGAACATAGGTCGGGTGTACGCGTCGCAACACATTGCCGTGCGGCGGTAACCGARASGTTTCGGTTACCGCCGCACGGGCGCCGCCATCAAGCAGCACTGACGATGCTCTTGCTGATCATCCGTGGTGTGTAATCCATCGGTGAAGCTGTCGGATCGCTATACAGTGAACTACTGTCAGTCATGGGCGTGGCGTCCACAGCCAATCTCCAGATATCCGTTGAGTTGCAGGGTTTCCAACCGACTTATCACGATGATCAGGGAACCAGGTCGATGGCAAAAGATGCAAAAGCCGAATCGGAACACGCGACTTTTATCGCACAGGAGACTGAGGCTCTGGTCGAGCCAGCCCTTGTTTGCGATGCCGCTCGCAATGGAATCTGGCGCACACGGATCAGGGTCAAGGCGCGCAATCTGAGTCGCTCGACCCAGTTTGTCATTGCCGCTGCGGTGATCCTGGGACTGACCATGTTCTTCGTCGGCAAACTGGTGAGCGCACGCATAGAAAGTGCCGCGGTACATAGCGCAGCAGAAGCAGGCGCTCAGTACATGGATACGTTTCTGGAGCCCTATGTGCAGGAGATGAGCCGGGACAACAAACTCTCGGATGCAAGTGTCCAGTCCCTGGACCACCTCACGGAAAGTCGTTCGCTCAAACATCATATTGTCTCGATCAAGATCTGGCGGGCGGATGGCACGGTGGTCTACAGCACGAATAAAGCCATCACCAACCACACATTCCCTTTGGATGAGATCACCGAGGCACTCAAGGGCAAAGTGGTCACCGACCTTGAAGGGCTGAACGAGGATGAGAACGAGTTCGAGCGCAACCTCAACGTGCCGCTCTATGAGATCTACGCGCCCCTGCGGGATTCAAGCACCAGGAAAGTCATCGCGGTGGGTGAATTTTATGAAAAGGCCGATAGTCTGAAGCGCGAGATCAATCGCGTCCGAGAGCAGGTATGGGTGGTCGTTGGCGCCGCGACCCTGGCAATGCTGACGCTGCTTTTTTTCATCGTGCGACGCGGTGACAAGATCATCCAGCGACAACAAGTGGCACTGCGCTTACGGCTGCAGGAGCAAACCCGTCTGCACATCAGCAATGCCGAACTCCAGAGCAAGATGGCGACGGCTACCCAGGAGTTTTCCCATGTCAACGAACTCACCTTGAGGCGCATTGGTGCAGACCTGCACGATGGGCCGGCGCAGTTATTGACCTTGATTCTGATCCGGCTCGACGACCTGGCCGAAAACTGTTCCGCTGTCGATCAGGAGTCGCTGGAAACCATTCGTGGCGCCGCCACCGACGCACTGCGTGAGGTCCGCGATTTATCGCGAGGCCTGGCACTTCCGGAAATCAATGAATTGAGCCTGGTGGAAGAGTTGCAACTGGTGGCGCAACGGCACGAGCAACGCACTGGCACCAAGGTCACATTAACCCTGGGACTGCTACCGGAGGCCGCGCCACTACCGCTCAAACTCTGTTTGTACCGTTTTGTGCAAGAAGCCCTCAACAACGCTTACCTGCATGCCAACGGCGAGGGTCAGGTCATCCAGGCGCAATACATTGATGAAGTATTGAACATCAGCGTCAGGGACAGTGGTCCAGGCATGGCGGCGGACGCCATGCTGCAAGGGGCATCCGGCAGAACCCGATTGGGGCTCGCCGGTTTGCGTTATCGCATTGAATCTCTGGGTGGGTTGTTCAGCATCGACTCTTGCGTCTCTGGTACGTCGGTCAATGCACAGTTCAAACTCTAGGGAGTGTTCCGGCATCCATTGGTGTTTTTGCTGCGCCGTTGTGAAGTCGCCCGACAGCTTCGCGCTCCCTGTAATGCCGTAGAGCCGTGACCGCTTCGACACGATTTCGGGCGTGCAGTTTCTGCATCACGCAGCCCATGTGGTGCTTGACGGTTTTTTCGCTGATCATCAGCTTTGTCGCAACCTCCCTATTGGTCAGCCCCTTTGAAACTTCACGAATGACCTCCTCCTCGCGATGGGTCAGATCAATCGTGTGAATTTGCGCTTCGGGCTTCTTGTCGTTACTCAGCAGTTTGTTGGCGAACTCGGGGGTGATATACGTCTCCCCCCTGGCAACCGATCTGATAGCCAGGACCAGTTCCG
This sequence comes from Pseudomonas sp. P5_B3, assembly GCF_056400405.1. Taxonomy (NCBI): domain Bacteria; kingdom Pseudomonadati; phylum Pseudomonadota; class Gammaproteobacteria; order Pseudomonadales; family Pseudomonadaceae; genus Pseudomonas; species Pseudomonas sp. P5_B3. The sequence continues at coordinate 26,728 of NZ_JBFULI010000026.1, forward strand.
GTCCGCTGACTCCTTTCAACACATACCCGCGCGCGCCGGCCTCCAGTGCCAAAAAGGCGTCATCTTCGGCTTCCGAAACCGTCAGCATCAGTACCTTCACATTCGACAGTTGAGTGGAAATGAACCGCACCGCGGCGAACACATCGCCCGGCATATTGACGTCCATCAACATCACATCCGGACGGATCTTGCGGGCAATATCCATGGCATCTTGCGCATTGGCGCCCTGCTCCACGACCTGAAGATCCGCCCGTTTTCTCAACGTATTGGCAACTCCCTCACGCAACATCGGATGATCGTCGGCAATGCCGATGCGAATGGTTGGATTCATGACGCGCTCCCGAAACGATCAGCACTCGAACACTCATTGATTAATAGCAGGGAACCGGGGACGCCGCCGGTCGCCAGTCGCATGTCCCGGGCTCCTGGTGTTCGGAAATCAGACTTAGGTCGGACTCAATTCGATCGTCAACAAGCATTCACTATGACAAGACTCTGATTTTCAGACGCCAACCCATTGTTTTAAAACGCCATTAAAAACGTCAATAAACAGCCGGCGCCATAAAACCCGGCCCCATCTTTCATCCGACCAACAGTCGCTCTCCTGCGCTTGGGTACATACAGCCCCCGTGCTCGATAGCAGGCGTTCTCGCGATGAGGCCATCGCAGCCAACATCCATGCCGCCTGACACGCCGCCATCGCGAGCAAGCTCGCTCCCACAATTGATCGCAGGTGTACGCAAATGACGCGCTCACCGCAAAGCCACTGTGGGAGCGAGCTTTTCGGTTCATGTATCGTCACAACCACCTCGCGAAAAATCCGTGATGACATGTCATGACCTCCTTCAGAAACGGACTTTGCCCAGCAAATACGGGGGTTTAAAGGACGAACGGTCGAGAGGCGTCAAGCGCGGGGAATTGCCGGGAGATTGCAGCCACTACAGGCTTTTCAGGCAGGCACGTTCGTCGCGGTGCGATGAACTTCACTTTCATCGCGTGTCACATTAAGTCCTTGTCAAGCGAACTTCAGTAGAGGTACAGCCTTATGAGCATCGCCACAATTGTCAGTGCCGTGATTTCCAGTCTCGCACCCAGTGTCTTCGACCAGAACAGCCTGCAAGAACCCGGCGCGCATGTCTCGGCCGTCGAATACCACTACGGAATGGACATCGATGTGAAACGGGTATTGCAGCGCACTGATACATCCGACAAGACCGGCGTGGTACCGGTGACCCTGGTCTACGAAGACAGCGAAGGCGAGATTCACAAGATCCGCTTCCTCGAATGGGGTGCAAGCCCCGCCGACCCCACCAGAATTGCCTGATCCGCTCACCGATAGGGTTCTGGGCCGTGCCTGCGCGGCGCAGGCCGGAACCCCGAGTCGCTCCAGTCACAGCAACTCCTCCACCGCCGTGGCGCGGGTGTTCCGGGAGCAAACCTGAAAGCGCTTCAACGCGCCCCCCTAGGGTCGGGACGCAGTGATCGGTGACAAGGGTACGCTCTGCGTGACTTTGGCCATCTGGGTGATTTCCACCTGCACCTTGTCCTTGCCGAGCAGGTAATCGGCCAGCTTCTGGGAGAATGGCCAGTAGTTCAGTGCAGCAGTCAGGGTCAGCGGCCCGACGGCGTCGGCCGGTACCAGGAAGGAGAACTCCCCGATATCGTAGCCCTTGGGCAGAATGCGGTTGTCCGAGAGAATCTGTGTGGCATTCCAGACCTCGACGTCCAACGGATTGCCGTCCTCGTCGCCGATGTGCACTTTGAAGTTTCGCGTGTTGTCCTCGGTCTTGCCGTCCTTGATCGCACCCAGTCGATAGACCTCGCGACCACTGGCATCCAGCACCCGGAAGTCGATCCAGATCTCCCGTCCCTCCGGAAAACCGGTCGGCAGCTTGTGCCCGGCGCCGACGTTGGAAACTTTGACGGCTACCGAGTTGTATTGCCCGGGAATGATGGCGGCCGGCAGTTGCTGGAAGGTTATTTCCCCCGCCCGCGCGAGCATGTCGCGCGCGCGTTGCGCGCCCACTTCCTGACCGAGATGCTTGAGCATCATCGCGTTGGCTCCGCTGAACCAATGCGAGGCGACCTCCTCGCGGTCTGGCCCCATGATCGCGGCCTTGCCCGCAAAACCCGGCATATGGCAGCTCTGGCAGGTTACGCCGTTAAGGCTGTAGGCGCTCTCCTGCCATTCGTCATAGGTACGCTCGACCGCCACACTGCTGAACGGGTGCGTGACGTTGTGGCAGGTGCCGCAAAAGTCCGAGCGCGTGTGCAGAGCGGAATACACGGTGTCGTGATAAGGCGAAACGGCGTCTTTACGCGGGCCGAACTTGGTCGGTTTACCGTGCGCTCGAGGGCTCAGAACATAGGCACCGTTATCGAGGCCCGTGCGGGCACTGATGTTGTGGCAGGTCTCGCAATCGACCCCGGGCATCGGATGATTTTTCGCGCTGTCTTCAATTGAAGAGCGGTTGACTTGCGAATTGATCTGCCCGGTCGTGAGACCGATCGGGGTATGGCAGCCGGTGCAGAAGTTATCGACCTTCCCCTCGGTGGCCGAACTCGCACGCTGGAGCAAGGCCCGATAGATGGGTTCATCCCAGGCCTGGGACATCATCGAGGAGCGCCACTGTTTGTAAATCTCCGTATGACAAGCGCCACAGACCTGGGCATTGTCGAAGTCATTTACATTCAAAACCAGGTTGCCGGGGGTATTGGCCCGATGCGGAAAGAACGGCATCGCGCCAGTCACGTGCATGAGCCTGGAACGTGCCGGCTCCAGCCACTTCTCATTACTTTGATTGTCATTAACCTGAGGTTCGTCTGCCGCCATCAGCGTTACCGTCAGCAGGCAAGCCAGAAAACACAACCCGCGCAGCGCTACTTGCGCACGCGTATATCTGGAGTGGCTCATAAGCATTTCCCCTGGACGGTTGCAGAGGAGGACAGCAGCACTTCAATTGAGCAGGCGGGGTATTTCGCGATGTAAACCGATGGTTACATGCGATCACTCAATGGGGTACTGACAGCTCCACAGGTTCCCGACTCTGCAACTTTCAAGAACGGGACAAGCTCTCACTCAGCAATTACTTTGCCAGCGTTGTGTAAAACGCGTGCGAGCCCCGTAAACATTGGCCAGAGGTTGAAATACCGTGCTGGAGGAGACGCGAATACTGCTGGGGAATGGCGCCCCGTTTGTGGGGCAGCTCACTCCGAAATCGGGGGCCACTCACTTGACTCGCTACGACTTACTCCCGGTCTTTCGTCGAGCGGATGAGATTGCCCCGTAACTTCACAATGGCCTTCTGCATTTGCACGAAGTCGTCGGGGTCAAGACCGGTTTGCGGGAAGCCGTCTTCGGTGAGGCCTTCGCGCAGTTTTCGTCCCTCTTTGGTCAGACTGATCCGCACCTGGCGTTCGTCTTCCGGGTCGCGCTGGCGCAGCAAATACCCCATCGCTTCCAGCTTCTTGAGGATCGGCGTGAGGGTATTGGATTCGAGAAACAGCTTTTCGCCGAGGCTGCCAACGGTCTGGTTGTCTTCCTCCCACAGCGCAACCAGGGTGATGTATTGCGTATAGGTCAGGCCGAGCCGTTCAAGCATCGGCTTGTAGGCCTTGCCGAAGGCCAGGTTGGCTGAATAGACCGCAAAACACAGGAAATCGGAGAGTTTGAGATCCAGGGCGGATGTTTTGTCGGTGTTTTTCATGGACGTTCTCATGGGTCAGTCTTGCAAGACTGAAACTATACGTCGTACGCGATGGTRTCGGAAGTGCGTATAAACACTGAAGGCCGGCTCACCGGGAAAATCCCTGGTGAGCCGGCCTTCAGTGGGTTATGCCGTCAGGACATTGATGTCGACATCGATGTTGCCGCGTGTTGCCTTGGAGTACGGGCAGATTGCATCGGCGTTGTGGGCCAACTCGGTCGCCACCCCATGATCMAGCCCCGGCACGCGCAAAGTCAGTCGTGCCTGGAGGAAGTAAGCCGCGCCGGTCTGGCCCAGGTCCACTTCGATGTCGACGGCCATATCCGCCGGCAACACGATATTGCGTTCCTGGGCCACCAGCCCCACTGCCGCGGTGTAGCAGGCAGACCATGCCCCGGCAAACAGCTGCTCGGCTTTCGGGTGCGGCTGGACGGCGGCAAAAACATGGGCCGGTTGGGCGGAACCCGGTGACGACAGTTCGATATCGAGATTGCCTTTGTGACCGCCAACAGCGCTGCGAGTGGTGTGGGTTTTGCCGGTAGCCAGTACTTTTTCGATCTTGCTCATGGGGATTTCCTCAGTATTTAATATGCATGCGATCTTATCGTATACGGTGTATTTAGCATTTAAAAAGACAGCGTTCAGCAATTGGCGTGTGCAATGATCCAGTTGTTGCCGTTTTGGCCATGGGAGGCTTGAGCGGTAGAGATAAACATTTTGCGGCTGCTTGCGGTGTTCATGGCTGAATCTCCAAACGGCAAGGGTTGCTGTTGGCTGTGTTCGCACTCGATTAGATCGCATGCGATAGATGAATATTCAACCAATGCCCCAATGATGTCAAAGTTTATTTTATGCCTTGGCGATGAGCGGTAGACACAAGGTCAACCCCGCTACCCTCCCCCTTGCCGAAAGAATGATCGGCTTCTCACCGTCCGGCCCTATGGGGACCCCGGGGTGAGGTATTGCGCCAGGAACGGATGGTGTGAGTTGTTGTTGCCCGGTTCTCTGGAGCGGCATGCTTCACCAGACAAATTCCTGAATCACAAACTGCCCCGTCCGCGGATCGAACTGACGCACGAAGTGAACGTGCCTGGAACCGAAGCGCCGATCGCTGAACCCGGGCCCTCTGATCACCTCGAAGCTGTTTATCCGGTGGATCGGTACGAAATGCCGGTTATCCATTGGTACGAAATGTCGGCTGTGCATTGGTACGAAATGCCCGCTGTGCATTGGTACAAAATGCCCGCTGTGCATTGGTACGAAATGCCCGCTGTGCATTGGTACAAAATGCCGGCTGCGCATTGGTACGAAATGCCCGCTGTGCATTGGTACGAAATGCCGGCTGTGCATTGGCGCGAAATGCCGGTTCCCCATATGAAACGAGCCACTGTGGAAATGGTGGAATTGCCCGCATTGCTGTAGCTGCCCACTAACCGGAACGGCCGGGTGAGGATTTTGACCGAGGCCGCCACCGCTGATTGCCTCCAGGGAGAGGTTGCTTGCCAGAAGCCCCGCGACCAAGAGCAGGAGTTGCTTGAAGATACGCATAGCGCCACCTCCGACGGTCCCCCTGCACTAAATTATAGTCGGCCATGGACCCCGGCCGGGCCTTGGCGCTGAAACAGACATCTAGCCAAACGGCGTTCTTGTTTCTGTGTTTCCCGGGATTGCGTGAAGAACCCCCAAAAAAAAACGCCGACGTTGCCGTCGGCGCTCAGGAATAGCGATGTCTTGCGATGTATTTCTACATCGAAAGGATATGATGCTCGAAAGCCGACATCTGCCAGACCTTTGGGCCCCGCTCTCAGAACCATGTACCTTTAGGGTATAAGTCCCTCCGCAGGGGCGCTGATGTTTCAAAGGGTCAAACGGTTTTACCCGTCTTTACCTGGATTTTCGTCAGCTCAGCGCAGCGCAGGAATACCCGCGAACAGCCAAGTCTCTTGAGTCGGCGTTGCCTCGTGGCGATTGCGCGCCCACTGAGTCAGCGCCACCATCATCGCAAAGCCGAGTACGATCAACACCGGATAGGCCATCAGCAACTCGGTGAGCGAGTATTTCCAGGCCAGAGGTCGACCGACACCGAGCATGGCGGCATACAGCCAGGACACGCCCGACAGTGCGCCAGAGAACAGGGCAAACATTCGTACACTGACCTTGAGATCAAGCAGCGATCCGACCTTCAGCATTGCCGGCAATACATAACGGTGCAACAACATGCCATTGAATGTCAGCAACAATACAATAATGACTTTGGCTTGAAGTTTCGGATTGGCAAAATAGTTCATGCCTTTATCAAGGTAATCAATACCTATAATCGCAGCTCCGGTGATCCACAAGAATATCAACGCATTGGAAACAGACTTCTGAAGACTGGCCATATGTTCATTATCGTGCCCCGACGACACACGACCTTTCCATAAGTCCTTGACCATTGCGGCATCGCTGGCAAACACCAGGCCAATAGCTACGCAACAAGCCAACAGGTGAACGTAAACAACACCTAAACGCAAAAACTCCATGGATTCTTTCTGGCTGATCAGGCCGATCATTGTATTAATATCCAAGATTACATCTCCACTTATAGCGGCAGTGCAAATTGCACCATGCCCCAGGCATGCGAATTATTTATTCGCACCTGCAAGATCAAGTTCGCAATGATTAAAGCAACTTAATAATTAGGTATTACAAGAGGGAGCGACTCGCCCAGCGAGTCAGTGATGACGGCATACTATCACTCCAGGTCTCAGGTAAAAAAAATCCCCATGTGCATTCCATTCAATGCAGATGAGGTATACGTCCATTTTTCTAGTGAGTACAGCGGGACCCTATAGGATCCGCCTGCTGGGAAATCAGAGCCCACCATATCCCGATCGTTCAATTTTTGAGCAAAAGCATCGACAAACGGTACTGTTTCCAGCACCTGGGGATCCCTGTCTCTTTGGCTGAAACCCGCGGTGCTACGCCGCTGAATCGTTTCTTTTCGTACGTCGAAAAAAATACCGCTATTTCACTGAACTTTCGTCGCCAGACCCGACCAATGGCGAAAACTGCTTACCGCGAAGGCCTGCGCAAATTTTCGAAAATGGGCCCGCTGGACTCTTTCGACCAGGCTGTCGGCTAGTTCTCCATCGCCGATGCCAATCAAAATGCGAAAGATCATGCCGCGCTGATAGCTGGGGAAAAATCAGAGCGGATCAATGCACTCAGGGAAGAAGAATAATGAGGCCGACCCAAGAGCCCATCCATGGCCCTGCGACCAGCAGAGCCATGGATGGGCCGGATCAGCCGCGAATGAACTTCAGCAGATCCTGATTGACCACATCGGCGTGTGTCGTGCACATCCCGTGCGGGTACTTCTCGTACACCTTCAGGGATCCGTTTTTCAGCAACTTGCTCGACAGCAGCGCAGAGTCGGCAATAGGAACGATCTGGTCGTCATCACCGTGCATGACCAAAGTGGGTATGGTGATCGCCCGCAGGTCATCCGAGAAGTCTGTTTCAGAGAAGGCCTTGATGCACTCATAGTGGGCATTTGCCGCGCCAGCCATGCCTTGCCGCCACCAGTTCTGGATCATGCCCGGTGAAACAGCGACACCCGGGCGGTTGAAGCCGTAGAACGGGCCACTGGCAACATCCAGATAAAACTGAGACCGGTTGGCCGCCAGTTGCCTGCGCATGTCATCGAACACCTCGATTGGAAGACCGCCCGGGTTTGCCGGGCTCTTGACCATGACCGGCGGTACCGCACCAATCAGGATCAGTTTGGCCACGCGCTTGTGCAACTGACCATGCCTGGCGACATAGCGCGTTGCCTCCCCGCCGCCGGTCGAGTGGCCGATATGCACGGCGTTGCGCAGGTTCAGTTGCTGTACCAACGCGGCGACATCCGCCGCGTAGTGGTCCATGTCGTGGCCACCGCTCACCTGAGACGAGCGGCCGTGGCCGCGGCGATCGTGTGCAATGACGCGATAGCCCTGGCCAACGAAGAACAGCGCCTGGCTGTCCCAATCGTCACCGCTCAGCGGCCACCCATGGTGGAACACGATGGGCTGGGCGCTCTTCGGGCCCCAGTCCTTGTAGAAGATTTCAACGCCATCTTGGGTGGTCACTTTGCTCACGGTCATGGTTCCGCTGTTGGTGTAAGGAGAGTTGACGGACGAGAGTGCAAGACCGGGTGCCGAGGACAAGGCAACGAGGGCCGTGGCACTCAGGCCGAGCACCAGGAAATCCCGTCGGTCCGGGCTGACAAGCCTTGAATTTTCGCTATCGCTCATGGGTGACTCCGCGTCAGTCAGTGACACGGGAGCCGTAAGGACTCCCCTGTCTGGTCAGGAAATGGGTCATGCCCAAGGTCAGCGCCCTTCCAGCTTTTTCACGACCTCATCGGTCGTCATCAGGCCGTTGGCGATGTAGCGGAAGTTGACCAGCGCGCTACCGTATCCATCGCCGTCAGGCAGCTTCGGGCCGGCGACAGCGTCACGTACGACAACCACCTCGAAACCGCGCTCCAGAAACTCGCGTAGATGCGATTCGACACACAGGTTGGACGCCATGCCAGCCAGGATGATTTTGTCGACCCGCTGCTTGCGCAACTGCAGCATCAGATCGTTGCTTTGCGGGCCATATAACTTGTGCGGTGAGGCGACGAGGGTCTTGCCGTCTTCGATGAAGGGTTTGAATTCCTTCATGAAGTCGGCACCCGAATTGCGAAATCCATCCAGCGTCAAGGCGCCCTTGCGGTCGAACATGCCCAGCTTGTGCTGAACGGTCTCCGCTGGCGCTTCAAACTCCCACTGATGATCATGGGGGTAGTAGTAGTGCGGCGAGATGGCGACGGTCGCTCCAGCTTGCTTGAACGCCGTGAACAGCCGGGTCAGATTCGGCACCAGGTTCTGCTCGGTAACGCTCTGGCCGAAGATTGACCATCCAGCACCCTCCGGACTCATGAAGTCGATCTGCGGGTCGATCACGACCAGCGCGGTTCGACTGGAATCCCATTGAAAGGTGGAGGCCGGGAGCGCGGGTTTGACCGGATCGGCGTAGGGGTTCTCGGCGGCAAAGCCGATGCCGGGCGCCATCAGGATCGCCCCCAGCAAGGTGGCGCAGGAGAGGAGTCTGCCGGGATGAATTCGATTGAAGGTCATTTTGCACGTCCGCAATGTGGGGGTGGTGCATTTACGGTACGGCGAGAAGACGGCACGAAATGGACATTTATCCCTGGATTTCGGCCGACAAGCCCGGTCCCCTTGCATGAGGCGGGTGGCTCGATGCCCCCCGTGACCTTCCATTCAACAAGTGCGTACTATGGCACCCCAATCAGTCTTTGGATGTTCCGTGCATGCAGCGTCACATATGTTTCCTGGTCTACCCGGGCTTCGTATTGCTGGATCTGAGCGGCCCGCTCGAAGCCTTCTCCAACGCCAATCGTGCCCCCGCTTCGGGCTATCGATTCACAGTCGCTTCGCTTGAAGGCGGATTGATCAGCGCTTCGAGCGGACTGCAAGTCGCGACGCAAGCCCTGGAGGTTGTCGACCATCTCGACACGCTGATCATCGTCGGCGCCCCCACCGCTCCGATCGATGACCGGATGATGCCGATGGCAGCGGCGATACGGCAGATGTCCCCGCGTGCTCGCCGCACTGCCAGCGTCTGCACCGGCGCCTTCCTGCTGGCCGAGAGCGGCCTGCTCGACGGTCGTGTCGCGACCACGCACTGGAACTACGCGCCACAATTGCAGGCACGCTATCCGTCACTGCGGGTGGACGGAGATCGTATCTGGACCGAAGACGGCAATGTCTGGACGTCCGCTGGCATGTCGGCTGGCATCGACATGGCCCTGGCGATGATCGAGCAGGACTTGGGCAAGGAAGTGTCACGCTCCGTCGCGCGCATGCTGGTGGTCTACTATCGGCGACCCGGTGGTCAGTATCAGTTCTCTTCGCTGCTGGATTTCGACCCTGGCTCGGATCGGATCCGCACGGTGCTGAGCCATGTGCGCGATCATCTTCGTGATGATCTGTCGGTTGAACGCCTGGCAGACGTTGCACATATGAGCGTGCGCCAGTTTGGCCGCGTCTTCGCGGCATCGGTGGGGGTGACGCCGGCGAAAGCTATCGAGCGTCTGCGTATCGAGTCTGCGCGGCCATTGGTTGAGGACGGGCACCAGACTTTCGAAGAGATCGCCAGGTGCTTCGGGTTCGGCGATGCCGATCACATGCTTCGCAGCTTCGTGCGAGTCGTGGGGCGCACGCCACAAGAACTGCGTCGCAGCGCCCGTCAGGCCAAAGGCAATGGCTCCGGAAAAAAGCTGGACCCATCGCCGGAGTAAGCGAAGGCGCGTACGAACCCCGGATCGGGCTCAAGCCAGCAACTCGGTGATCCACCGGGCCTGACGCGCGATGTCCTGCACCTTTTCTTCGGGCACGGCCTGTTGTACCCGGGCAAAGTGGGTCAGGGTCTTCTGCTTCTGGCGCAGCTTGCGCTGCCATTTGAGCAGGAACGCCGGACTGCGGGCCTGCATCTGCAATGGGCCGAAGTACAGCTCCTCGGCGGTGTACATCACCGGCCCGGCGTGCTCGGCGATGATGATTTCGTAGTCGAAACGATTTTCCCGCAGCACTTCCTCGCAGAGGATGCGGTAGCCATTGTCCATCAGCCATTGGCGCAGTGGCTGTTCGCCGCCGTTGGGTTGCAGGATCAGGCGCTCCTGACCGCTCAGGTACGCCTTGCCGCTGTCGAGAATGTCGCGGATCGTTTCGCCGCCCATACCGCAGATGCTGATCGCCGTGATCCCGTCTCCCGGCTCGATTGCCGCCAGGCCGTTGGCCAGACGCACGGTGATCTGCGGGTCCAGGCCATTCTCGCGCACGGTGCGTTCGGCCGCGCGGAACGGCGTCAACGCCACCTCGCCGGCCACCGCCGCCGCGATGGCGCCACGGCGCATCAACGCCACCGGCAGGTAGCCGTGATCCGAGCCGATATCGGCCAGGCGCGCGCCGGCTGGCACATGCGCCGCCACGCGCTCCAGGCGCATGGACAATGTCTGTTCGTTCACCTGCGGCCCCTTTTCACCACGAACGTCCGGCGCCTTTGGCCGGATCGGGGCGCGATTGTGTCGAGCAACGCCGTGCATTTCAAATTTATGTGGCCAAGTTTATGTAACCAAGGTCATTGCGCCTTTATGCAATCACTTGCGCATACACCGATCTGTCGACGTTGCCACCGGACAGAATCACACCCACCCTTCTTCCCGACATGGCTTCACGTTCCGAAATCAGCGCTGCCAACGCCGCCGCACCGGCCCCCTCAGCGAGGTTATGGGTATCGGTGTAATACACGCGCATGGCCTCGGCGATCTGGTCATCGCTGACCGATACGATCCGCGCCGCACCCTGCGCGTAGACGGCAAAGGCCTCAGGCACCGGCTTGCGTACGGCCAGACCGTCGGCAAAGGTGGTTGCCGAGGCGGTTTCGCATAGGACTCCGGTGTCAAACGACAACTGTGCGGCGGCCGCCTCCGTGGAAACCACGCCCACCACCCGGGTGTTCAGGCCTAGCGCATCGCGGGCGGCGATCACCCCGCAAATCCCCGATCCACAGCCAATCGGTACATATACGGTATCCAGGTCTGGCGCTGCGTTGAACAGCTCCAGCGCATAAGTGGCGACGCCTTTGACCAGCTCGGTGTGAAACGGCGGAACCAGGAACAGGTCATGCACGTGCGCAAGGCGTGCAGCCTCTTCACGGGCATCATCGAAATCGCGGCCATACTCGACCACTTCAGCGCCAAAGCCGCGCATGGCGTTGTTCTTTTCTACCGAGTTACCTTGCGGCACGACGATCAACGCCCGCAAACCCAGAGCGCCAGCCGCCAGCGCCAGGCTCTGGCCATGGTTGCCGCGGGTAGCGCTGACAATGCCCTTCGCGCCTGGGTGCTCGCGTTTGAGCCAATGCATGAAGGTGATACCGCCGCGCACTTTGAAAGCACCGGTAGGCGTGTGATTTTCGTGCTTGACCCACACCGTGCAACCCAACCGCCGAGCCAGCAACGGCCATGGGTACTGGGCGGTGGCCGGCATGACCTGGTAAACGTTGCGTGCTGCCTGTTCGATATCGTCGCGAGTCAGTCTGTGCATGAGTTATCCCCCTGAGATGTTGCCCAGTCTGGACACGGACGCAGTACGCCGGCTTTCAAAAAACTGACCTGACTTTTGTCCCCCCTCTTCACTACTATGGTGTTCATGAGCTATCGAAACCGCATGACGCCACCACTTCTGTCCGAACCGGTCCGCCGTATCGAGGCCGGTGCGTGGTCGATTGAATTGCTCCCCGCAAGCGCGTACGCGACCCGATATGTGGCGACCCAGGCGGGAATTGGCTTTGCCTTCGACAGCCAGAGAGGCCTGCACGCTATCGGCAGTGACCGGGTACAACCCTTCGATGCCATGCCCAACGGCCTGGCGTTCGTTCCCGCCGGGTGTGACGTGTTGTCCGAATCACCCACGGGCGGTGAATACCTGCGGGTGATGCGCACCGACGGTGTTGTGCTGGTCGGGGATCGTGCCTTCAACAATCGCATCGACCGGCAGGCCACTGCCCTCGCATGGCGAATGCGCATCGCGCTGTTGCACGCTTGCGTGGAGGACGATTGGGAGGCCTGGGCACTGGCATTGTCTGAGCGGGCGACGGGTAGCGAAGCAGTGTCGGCAGCGCCCCCTGGCTCGATAACGGGCAACCGGATGCGCTTGCTCGATGAGTTCATTGATGCGGGCCTCGATGGTCCGTTGAGCGTATCGGCGATGGCGGGCGTGCTTGGATTGTCCGAAGGCTATTTCATGCGGTCCTTCAAAAACGTCACAGGCAAAAGCCCGCACGGCTACCTGATCGACCGACGCCTCGCCAGGGCCCGAGCCCTGATGCGCGATTCGACTGCCACGCTGACGCAGATCGCCTACGCCTGCGGTTTCAACTCCCAGGCACACATGGCGACCACCTTCAAGCAACGCCTTGGCGTGAGCCCGGCGCAGTTGCGTCAATGTTCAAGGTTCAGTTAGCGCCGGGTTTTCAGTTGGCTCCGCGTTTTTTGATGTTTGCGATGGGCCGGTGGTCGTTGCATTTCGGTTGTCGCCGGCGTTTGGCTAAGCTTAATGAATCAGGGCGAGCTGAAACTTGTGTGATTGCGGCCATCAACGGATCTGGATGGGCATCAAGACGGTACTCCCAAAGGAGACGACTATGTACGCGGTGATAAGAACCTACCTGGGTACGGGAGCGAAGCAGCTTTTCGAGCGTCTGGAAGAGCGCAAAGACGACATCGAAGCGACCTTGCGGACAGTGCCTGGCCTCGTCAGCTACACATTGCTCAATACGGGTGACGGTGGTACGGCGATCACTGTTTGCACAGACAAGGCCGGCTGTGATGCGAGCCTGAAAGTGGCGCGTGACTGGATTCAGAAAAACACCTCGAGTATCCGCGCCAACCCGCCGATCGTAACCGAAGGACCGGTCATAGTGCAGATCAACTAGGGGGCGTGCTGGCGAGTGCTATACTTTTTTTCAGATTGCAAGAAGTGTGCAACGTTCCCCACGGCACAGCTACTGACTGCAAATCTCGGTTGTTAACGGCTGCCGGACAAAGGAGGTCTACGGCAAACTTGGGTTTGGAGGTGTGGCATGAATCGGCACTATTACATCAGTGACAATCTCAACGATCTCGAAACAGTTGAAAATGAGTTGGAAGCCAGCGGCATCAATTCTGAACAGATTCATGTACTCAGTGAAAAAGTTGCTGATGTCGAAGAACATCACCTCCACGAGGTCAACTCGTTAATGGAACAAGATGCTGTTCATTCCGGTGAGATTGGTGCTGTGGTCGGTCTGCCCCTCGCAGTACTGGTCCTGGGTGGCGCCTATTGGATGGGCTGGACCGAATCCGCCGCAGGCTGGATGCCTTTTGTCTTCCTGGCCATTGTTATTTTGGGCTTCTGCATCTGGGAAGGCGGTTTTTTTGGGTTCCAGGTGCCGAACACTCACTTCCGCAATTTCAAGCAGGTGGTAAAAGAGGGCAAACATATTTTCTTCGTGGATGTTGAACCGGATCAGGAATCGATCCTGGACCAGGTAATCGATCATCATCCAAATCTGAAGATCGCCGGCACGGGAGCGGCAGCTCCCCACTGGACAGTGGCCTGGCAGCACAAATGGCATCAGTTCAAGCGAGTGATATCGGGTTAGCGTCTGGAAACTGATGGCCATCCGAAAGCGGCTTATTGGCCGAAGAAAATGACCCGACTGAGGAAGACATAGTCTGCTTCGGTGGCCATCAGTCCGACCAGCACCAGTAAACACAAAGGCGGCACCAATATGGCATAGACCAGGGCCAGCCGCTCCCAGGCCATATGCATGAAGATGGAGACAATTAAACCTGCCTTCAACAACATGAAAGTGATAATCAGGAACCACCGAAGGTAGCCATGGAAGTGGAAATAGTCGACAAGGTACGACATCGTGCTGAGGACGAATAACAGCCCCCAAATTTTAAGGTACAAACTGATTGGATGTTGCTGACTCTGAGCCTGTGCCATCACCGTGTTCCTCTACCATAAATAGAAGAATGCAAAAATAAACACCCACACCAAATCCACGAAGTGCCAGTAAAGCCCGGCTATCTCGACGTTCTGATAGTTTCCGGAGCGCTCATAATCTCCCCGCAATACTTTGCGCGCCACAATGCTGAGGTAGATGGCGCCGATTGACACATGCAGTCCGTGGAAACCGGTAATCATGAAAAAGCTTGCACCAAATTGCGCCGCCCCCATGGGGTTCCCCCAGGGACGCACCCCTTCTGCGATGAGCTTGCTCCATTCAAAAGCTTGCATGCTGACGAAGGTCACCCCCAAGGCAGCGGTCGCCAGCATCAGGGCCGTGGTTTTCACGCGATCACGGCGATAGGCGAAATTGACGGCCATGGCCATGGTGCCGCTGCTGCTGATCAGCACAAAGGTCATGATGGCGATCAGAATAAGCGGGATCTCTCTTCCGCCGATCGTCAATGCGAACACTTCACTGGGGTTCGGCCAGGCGGTGGTAATAGCCATACGTACCGACATGTAGCCGGTCAGAAAACAGGTGAATATAAAAGTGTCGCTGAGCAGGAATATCCACATCATCGCCTTGCCCCAGGGGACCTGCTTGAAGGCCTCCCTATCCGAGGACCAGTCGCTGGCAATGCCCTGCCATCCCGGTGCAGGTGGCGAACCTGGTGGATTGGATGAACGGGGCTCGGTTTGGGCTTGGGTTTGGGCTAGTGGGTGCAATGCCATGGCTTTTCACCTCAGGCCGCAGAATCTGGCGATGGCTTCATAGGTTTGCGGCGTGCTGGCCAGCAGCGCGAAAAGCACGAACCAAAGGCCCAGCAAGTAATGCCAATAGATGGCGCAGAGCTCGACGCTGGCGCCAAGTTGCGCCAATGGCACATGACGCAGAAATTTGGCGAGGATCCAGCACCAGGCGATCAGCCCGCCCAGCAGGTGGAGCCCATGCAGGCCGGTCAACAGATAGAAGAAACTGTTGGCCGGATTGCTGGCGACAAAGTAGCCCCAGGCGACAAACTGCTGCCAGACCCAGAGTTGCCCCGCCAGAAAGGCAATGGCAAAGACGCCCCCCAATGCAAAACCAATCATGGTTGCGCCCGGTCGAGCCTGTCGGGCGGCCATGCGCGACCACTGCAGTGCGATGCAACTGAGTACCAGAAAAGCCGAGTTCAGCCAGAGCGGCCGGAGATTGCCTAACGGCGCCAAAGGCTCTGTCAGGGGTTCCCAGTCGGCCATTTGTGAACGGGCGACAAAGGCGATCAGGAAGAGGAAGAATAACGAACTCACCACCACCAGAAACAGGCGCAGGCCTACTCTTGCGGTTTGGCTTCGATCGGCCCCCTCGGCGGCCTGAATACCCCCAGGGTCGTGACTCCAACTGCCGCCGGGATCAGCGCCGCCGGCGTTTCTCAATAGCAGCCTGTTCATGTCTTGGCGTCCGCGATTTTAGTTCCGGCACTGAGTTGCCGCATGTGCTCCAGCTCCTCGGCGGAAACCGTTTGCGGCACAAAATCCTGTTCTATCCCCGGCACGCTGTAGTCATAGGCCCAGCGATGCACGACCGGCAATTTCTCTCCCCAGTTACCGTGTTTCGGCGGAGTGTCCGGCGTTTGCCATTCCAGGCTGGCCGCGCCCCAGGGATTACTGCCTGCGGGCTTGCCTTTGAACACACTCCAGGCCAGGTTGAACAGGAACAGCAATTGGGAAACCCCGACAGTCAATGCGACCACCGTAATGAAAACATTCAACTCTTGCGCGGACTGCGGGATGAACGCGTAGTTTTCATAGGCGTAGTAGCGGCGTGGCATGCCCTGGAAACCCAGGTAGTGCATGGGGAAGAAGATGGCGTAGGTGCCCACAAAGGTAATCCAGAAATGCAGCTTGCCCAGGGTATCGTTCGTCATGCGCCCGGTCACTTTCGGAAACCAGTGATAAATGCCGCCGAATACCACCAGTACCGGTGCGACCCCCATGACCATATGAAAGTGGGCCACGACGAAATAAGTGTCCGAGAGCGGTATATCCACGATCACATTGCCCAGAAACAACCCGGTCAGACCGCCGACCAGGAAGGTGACGATAAAGGCCAGGGCAAACAGCATCGGCACGGTCAGATGGATGTCGCCGCGCCACAGGGTCAATATCCAGTTATAGACTTTCAGCGCGGTCGGCACCGCGATGATCAAAGTGGTGACGGCGAAAAAAAAGCCAAAGTACGGGTTCATTCCGCTGACATACATATGGTGTGCCCAGACCACAAAACTGAGTACGCCAATCGCGATAATGGCCCACACCATCATTCGGTAGCCGAAGATATTTTTACGCGCATGGGTGCTGATCAAGTCGGAGACCAGGCCAAATGCAGGGAGAGCAACGATGTAGACCTCCGGGTGGCCGAAGAACCAGAACAGGTGCTGGAACAATATCGGGCTGCCACCCTGATGACCGAGCTGCTGCCCCAGCGAGACCATCGCCGGCATAAAGAAGCTGGTACCCAATAGCTTGTCGAACAGCATCATGATCGCGCTGACAAACAACGCCGGGAAGGCCAGCAAGGCCATGATCGAGGCCATGAAGATTCCCCATACCGAGAGCGGCATGCGAAACAATGTCATGCCATGCGTGCGCGCCTGCAATACCGTGGTGACGTAGTTCAAGCCGCCCATGGTGGTTGCGACAATAAAAATCGCCAGTGAGACGAGCATCAGTACGATGCCCCACTCCACTCCCGGTGTCCCCTGAGTAATGGACTGCGGCGGATAGAGCGTCCAGCCTGACCCCGTGGGGCCGCCAGGCACAAAGAAACCGGCGAGCAACACCAGTACCGCCAGCAGGTAGGTCCAGTAACTCAGCATGTTGACATAAGGGAAGACCATGTCGCGGGAACCCACCATCAGTGGGATCAGATAGTTGCCGAAGCCCCCCAGAAACAAGGCCGTCAGCAAGTAAATGACCATGATCATGCCGTGCATGGTCATCGCCTGATAATAAGTACTGGCGTCCATGAACGCCAAACTGCCGGGGAAACCTATCTGCAGGCGCATCAAGTCGGACAACACCAAAGCGATAAGCCCCACGAACAAAGCCGTCAAGGAATATTGAATGGCTATGACCTTGTGGTCCTGACTCCAGATGTATTTGGTCAGGAAACTCTTGGGCTCGTGCAATGCTTCTGTCTCGGCTTGCTCCGCATAGGCCATCACGTCATCCTCCTGCCGAAGTTTCAGTGTATTTCTGGCTGCTTTACGGCTACTTCCCTGGCTGCGCCTTGCTCGCATCAGCATCAGTATTCGCTTTGGATTTGATAAAAGCGATCAGTGCATCCAGCTCCTTGTCACTCGGCGCCAGGGCCGGCATCACGGCTGCATAGCCCTTGACGATTTTGGCATTGGGATGAAGAACCGAATCTTTGAGATAGCCCTCATCGACCTTCACGCTCGTATCGTCGGCAAGGGTTTCGGTCTTGCCATACAGGCCCTGCCAGCTGGGACCGACGCCCTTGTTGCCATCGACACTGTGGCAGGCCAGACAGCCGAGCGACCCGGCCAGTCGCTGCCCCTGCGCCACCAGGTCTTCACCCGGGCTCGACGCTTCGCCAGTCGAAGGTTCAGCGCCTTGCCCCGCAGCACTCAGTGATTTGATCAGTGCGATGACAGCACCCAGTTCATCGTCATTGAGAGTATAGGCCACCATCACTGGCGGGTAGCCCTGTACCAGGCGGGCCTTTGGATCGAGAATCGACTCTTTCAGGTAGGCCTCGTCGACCTGCACACGGGAGCCATCGGCAAGCTGTTCAGTGCGGCCGTACAAATCCTTCCATCCCGGGCCGAGACTGGCACTGCCATCCTGGCTATGACAGGCCTTGCAGCCATGTTGTTCGACCAACTGGCGGCCTTTTTCCAGCACGCTGTCCCGACTGGGCCTGGCCGCCGTCGTCAATGTCTGCGCAAAAGTCGGTTGGCCTTTTAGCCATTGATCGAAGACGGCCTGTTCCTCCACGATCATATGGCCACGCATGTTGTAATGACCTACGCCACAATATTCAGCGCAAAGGACTTCGTATTTTCCGGTTTTAGTCGGCGTAAACCAAAAGTACGACACCATCCCAGGCACCATATCCATCTTGCTGCGAATTTGCGGTACATAGAAATCGTGCAGGACATCTTTAGCGCGCAGCAAGACTTTCACCGGCCGATCGAGCGGAAGGCGAACTTCATTATTCATTACCAGCACATCGTCCTGCCCTGCAGGATCCTTGGGATCAACGCCGAGGGGATTGGCGGAATCAACAAACTTGATATCCGACTTGCCCAACTTCCCGTCCTGGCCGGGAAAACGAAAGGCCCACTGCCACTGCTGGGCGACCACTTCAAGTTCGTAAGCATTGTTCGGCACCCGGATGAAATCGTTATAAACAACCAGACCAGGCGCCAACATCCCGGCAATCCCTAGCGAGGTAACGATAATCAACCATAACTCCAGCTTTTTATTTTCTGGCTGATAGGCCGCCCGAGACCCCTTCTTGTGACGAAAGCGCATCACCGCTATCGCCATGAATACCGTGATGGCAATGAAAAATATTCCGCTAATGACCAGGGTGATGAACAGGGTGGTGTCTATAGAGCCCCAGTTGGAAGCTGCCGGTGTCGCCTGCCAGGGCGCTAGTATGTTGAATAGCACTGATGCAATAACGATTAGTATCAGGACAATTGCTATTGCCATTTCCTCTTCATCCTATTCCTGTTGTTCATTGGTTATGCAACAGCATCGCCACTTACGTCCAGGCAGGGCAGACAAATACCACCCAGCCGGGCGGGTAAAGTCAGTGAGAAGTATAGAGCCATCGGCTTGTACCGTGAGGCTGACAAGGAAGTTCCGGTTGCCAGCTATACTTGATTTCTGATGACGAACGGCAGAGTGCGACCGCAAGCGGCCCCAAAGGATGAACCCTGCCCTTGTGTAGTCATCAAACGTAAGTGATGACCTTGAGCAGAGACGATAGCTACAGCGTTCAGCAAACCACATGGGAGGTTTCGTCATGAGTGCCCTGACGATCGAAGGCTGGTGCAAGCCCAGCCCCGACCAGAAGTCCATCCCGATCGGTGAGATCCATTTTTACGTCGACGGCCCTCTGCATGTCCGTCTGGAGGAGGCCGAAGAGCGCTTGCAGAATTCCCACGAGCGTGAGTCCATGGTCGATGTCGATATGGACTCGATGGAGTTGATCATGCCGGAGGGATACGCCCCCTTGTCCGACTGTCAAATGCGAGTCTATCTGCACGACGAACGCGGTCAGTTTCATCTGGTCGGGCACCGTGCGAGCGACGGCAGCTTGATCTATACCAACGCGGTGTTGATCGATCAGCTTATTGAGTAACGGCCGGGTGATTCCCGGCACCGGACTTTTGCTTGCTGATTGTCTGCACCAGGCGCCTTGGGAGGTACCGAACTGGCGTTTGAATGCGCGAGTGTCGAGCCACTACGTGCATACGCCAGAACGTCAGGTATTGCATCGACTGGAGAGTCGCAACCCACACTCCAACCATTAATTCCATCGGTTATTTGTGTGAGGAGCATTCGTTCTATTGGGCTCGGTACAGGTGGCTAATCTTCTGAAGTTGAGGGGGGAACCTTCAGAAAGGCGAAAGCATATGGACGCAAACCTGATCGAAACCGACTACCTGATCATCGGTGCTGGCGCGACGGCCATGGCTTTCGTCGATACGCTACTCAAGGAAACGAATGCACGCATGATAATGGTGGATCGACACGACCGACCTGGCGGGCACTGGAATGACGCCTACCCGTTCGTACGATTGCACCAGCCCTCGGCCTTCTATGGCGTCAACTCACGGGAACTGGGCAGCGGAACGAAAGACCAGGCGGCACTCAACGAGGGCTTGTATGAGCTGGCCTCCGGCGCCGAGGTGGTGAGCTACTTCGACCAGGTGATGAATCAGCAGTTTCTGCCGTCAGGTCAAGTCCGTTACTTCCCCATGTGCAACTACACCGGCGACCGCATTGACGACCACCGGTTTACCTCGCAGGTCAGCGGCGTAAACCATCAGGTCCGGGTGCACAAAAAGGTGGTAGACGCCACCCATGCCCAGACGGCAGTTCCCTCGACCCACCCGCCCAGGTACAGGGTGGAGGCCGGCGTACAATGCGTGCCACTGAACGACCTGCCGAAGATCCGGCACCCCCACTCTGGCTACGTAGTGGTGGGGTCGGGCAAGACCGGGATCGACGCGTGCCTGTGGTGTCTGCAAAACGGTGTTGCGCCCGCAAAAATCTGCTGGATCATGCCGAACGATCCGTGGTTGATCGACCGGGCCAACCTGCAACCCGGCCCCGACAGCTTCGAACGAACAGTCGGCGGCCTCATGGCACAATTCGAGGCCATCGCAGCCGCAGGCTCGATCCCGGACCTGTTCGCAAGACTTGAGGCGGCTGGCCAGCTCCTGCGCCTGGATAAGTCCGTCGAACCCACTGCTTACCGCTGCGCCACCGTCACACAAGCGGAATTACGCGAGCTTCGACGCATCGGCAACATTGTGCGCCTGGGCAGGGTGCGAGCTATCGAGCCAGCGCGCATCGTGCTCGACCGGGGCAGCATCGCCACGAGCCCGGATACTCTGCACATTGATTGCAGCGCCAGTGCCATCCCGTCACTGCCTGAAATGAAGGTGTTCGACGGCGCCAGGATCAACCTGTTGATGGTCAGCAGTTGCCAACCCGTGTTCAGCGCGGCCCTGATCGCTTATGTGGAAAGCCACCTGACCGATCAAGCGCAAATGAACGCGCTTTGCACGATGGTGCCCCCGCCTCACGTCCCCACGGACTGGATCAGAATGTGGGCGGTGTACCTGGGTAACCAACTACGCTGGGCAGAGCATGAAGGCCTGTCGCGCTGGATCAGGCAGTCGCGCTTATTCTTTCTGACGGCGGTGCTCAGGGGCCTGCAAGAAACCGACACCGAGAAAATGGCACAACTGTATCGGCTCTCTGTCAGCCGGCAGAAGGCTCAGGCGAATCTGCCGCGGTTGCTGGAGTCCATCGCTTGAATGGCAGGAAGCGCACATGAACGAGCCACACCTCGAAATACTCGACATCAATGGCATCCGCATGCAGGTAGCAACGCAAGGTTGCGGCCCGTTGGTCTTGCTATGCCACGGTTTCCCGGAGCTGTGGTACTCGTGGCGCAACCAGCTTGCGGCGTTGGCGAGCGCTGGCTATAGAGCGGTCGCGCCCGACATGCGTGGCTATGGCGGCACCGATGCGCCGGCCGAACCCGACGCCTACACCACGCTCCACCTGGTAGGCGACATGGTGGAGTTGGTCAACGCACTCGGCGAACAACAAGCCGTGATCGTCGGTCATGACTGGGGCGCGCTGGTGGCATGGAGCGCAGCAATGATGCGACCCGATCTGTTCCGCGCAGTGATCGGCATGAGCGTGCCCTTCTCGCCACCGGGTCGCGTGGAGCTCCTGAGCGCGCTTGCCTCGCGGGGTATCAGCGACTTTTATATCCAGTACTTCCAGACGCCGGGTGTGGCCGAGGCCGAGCTGGAAAGCGATGTCGAGTCGTCGATCCGGCGTATCTACTTCAGTGGTTCGGGTGACGGGCCCGATGGGCCGGTGTTCGGCCGGCTGCAGCCAGGCCAGGGTTTCCTGGGGGGGATGATCGAGCCAGAAACCCTGCCAGCCTGGCTAAGCCTTGCGGATATTGCCTACTACACCGGCGAATTCACCCGCAGCGGATTTCGCGGCGGCTTGAACTGGTACCGCAACATGACTCGCTCATGGGCACTGCTGGCACCCTGGCGCGGTTGCATTATCCGCCAGCCCTCGATGTTCATTGCCGGGAGCCGCGACGCCGTGCTGAAGTTTCCGGGCGCTCCGCAGCAGATCGAAGCTTTCGCGCAGACACTGCCGGGCCTGCGTGGGAGTCATATCCTCGAAGATGCCGGCCACTGGATACAGCGAGAGCGCGCGACAGAGGTCAATGAACTGCTACTGGGCTTCCTGAAAGAACTCTGATGACGTATCACCAGCATTTAATACATATTCTCATTTGTATTTTCTGAATATTGCTGTTTCAAATCGTCAAGGGTTCAATCAATCCGGGGGCTGCTCCAACAGGTCTAGCAACCGAGGCTCAATCGAAGTCGCCGTTACTTCGAGCAGGGCCAGCGTGACAGGCAGCTTGAAGCGTCGTCGCCCCGCGCTGCCAGGATTGACAAACAATCGCTCCTCACGCCATTCCATGCGTGGCTTGTGGGAGTGGCCGGTGATCACCAGCTTTATGCCTGGGTCCAGATCGACCGGAACATCGGCAATGTCATGCACCAACAGCGTCTGCCAACCGTTGAGGTCCAATCGCAGAAAATCAGGGAGATTTCCTGCCCATGCCTGGTTTTGATCATTGTTCCCGCGCACGACGTGCAGCGCAGCGATAGACGCCAGTCGGTGAAGAATTTCCGGGCTACCGATGTCGCCGGCATGAATGATCTGCTCGCACCCCGCCAGGGCGGCAAGCGCTTCGGGACGGAGCAAGCCGTGGGTATCGGAAATCACGCCAACTTTCATGCAAGCTCCAGAACGATATGGGCAATGGCCTGAATATTATGTGGACCCCAGGGAATCGAACGGCACCCAGTGCGGTCCAACACGTGGCAGGACAACCTGCCCGAATCATCGCCTGCCGACCGCCATTGCCTCTGGGAGAACCAATTGTCACCTGCCTTTATGCGCCAACTTGTCCGCTTGGCGATAGCGCTTTTCTGCGTTGGTACTTCGTCCTCTGCTTTCGCCTGCCCGCAAGGACAGTACCAGGTCTGCGTGGGCGCTTGTTTTTGTGCTCCAGGCTCCAAAGGGGACGTTGGGGAGATCTTCGATAACATGAACCAGATAGCGGCCGCCGGTTTACAGAGCTGGATCGTGCAATCGCGCAATACCCTGGCAACGGGTGATATCCGGCCAGTCCCGCTGAATATCCGGGCCCAGCTCGAACCCTACTATGACATTGGAGTGCTCGATTCGGCTCGCTACAAGGTTGGCGACGATGCGGAATTGAACGCCGCAAACACCATGCTGCAGAATCCCGATGTCAATGCAGTCACCCTTGTCGACATCATCGTCTTTCGCAGTCCCGATGATGCACTGAACAATGTCGCGCTGTGGGCGCACGAACTGAAGCACGTGCAGCAGTACCAGCAATGGGGCGTCAGCGAGTTCGCCACTCGCTATACCCGTGATTACTCAGCCGTTGAAACGCCTGCCTACGCGATCCAGACCCAGGTAGCCAGAGCGCTGAGGGCCAGCGTGGCCCAGCCAGGGTCTCCTCGAGTTCCTTCAGTGGAAGCAGCGATAACCCATGAGTAGCTATGCTTGGTTTGTTGACAGACTCTGGTAGCAACATCGTGAAAGGAGGCGTTTGAGATGCAACTCATCACGTTGAAAATCGATAAACCGGATATGACGAATTTCATTTTGGGTCAGACTCACTTCATCAAGTCCGTCGAGGACATCCACGAAGCGCTGGTTAATGCCGTGCCAGGTATCCAGTTTGGCGTGGCCTTTTGTGAAGCCTCTGGCAAGTGCCTGGTGCGATGGTCTGGCACCGATACCTCAATGATTGAACTTGCACAGAAGAATGCGAAAGCCATCGGCGCAGGCCATAGCTTCATCATTTTCCTGGGCGATGGCTTCTATCCGCTGAACGTGTTGAACACCATCAAAATGGTTCCAGAGGTATGTCGTATTTTTTGTGCAACAGCCAATCCAACCGAAGTGATTCTCGCCGAGACGGAACAAGGGCGAGCAATCCTGGGCGTAGTGGATGGCTTGCGTGCCAATGACATTGAAGGCGATGAAGACATCCAGTGGCGCAAGAACCTGTTGCGGCAGATTGGCTACAAACTGTGAGCTGAATTCAATAGCCCCCACTGAAACGCTGAACAACAGCCCGCCACCCTCTCAGTGGATGGCGGGCTGTTGTGTCACTGGCTTTACGCCATATCAGGCTTCGTGCGTGCACGTTGCTCCCGGGCAGACGCTCGCCTGAGCAGCCTCCTGATTCAACGAATCAAGTCACGGATATTTACCTATAGAGCAGATCCTTATACGATGAAGTCCACTCTACTGCGCTCCATCAGGCCTGAGTAAGCTATGGTTGTTATGCATAACAAAGCGATCCAACAAAATGTGCTCTATAGCCACGAAAATTTTGCGTAGAAAAACAAGCAGAATCTGCATGCAGATTCAACTACTTCTACAACTAAATACAATACCATTGAGCACCTGAACAATGAACAACCCTGATTCTCCGCCCGAAAGCTCTAAAGCTTTCAGCATCGTCATAGTGAATTACAAAACACCGGAAATCACCAAGATATGCCTGGACTTATTGCACCAGCATGTGGGCACCAAAGGCGTCCCAATATGGGTAGTTGACAACTACTCCGCCGATGAAAGCACTGAGTATTTACGAACGCTTGACTGGATCAATTTAATCGAGCGTTCTGTAACCGAACCAGAACCAGGCCACATCGCGCATGGCAAGGCACTTGACCTGGTGCTGGAGCGGATTGAAACCGATTATTTATTCTTGATGCACACTGATACGTTTGTTTTCGATAAAAATGTTTTTCCGATGATGATGAATAAATGCTTAAAAAACCCGAACGTCGTTGCCGTCGGTTGTGTTGAGCAATTAAACCGCGGCACCACCAGAACTTTTTGGCGCTTTAGCTCGCGACTATTCAAACATCATTTCAGGCGCCTGAAAATCTCGATGGGATTGCGTTCCAGAGAACCAAAACCGTACAAAGAAGTCTACTTGAAAAGTTTCTGCACCTTGTGGAACTGCAAACTCATCAAACAGCACAACTTGCATTTTTCGATGGATGACCGTGTACCAGGCTATACACTCCAGGACCGCATGACCGAGCTTGGCTATGTCGTTGAAATGTTATCGCCGCGTAAAATCTTCAGTTATCTGGATCACATTCAGGCCGGCACTGTCGCAGCGGCTGGTGGCTATGACAAGACTCATAGACGAACCAAAATGTACAACAACATCCTTAAGCGTCTGAACAAGGACGACAAAAAAAGCTAAGTTACGAATAGACGCAACGAGCCGTGCGCTCAACGCTGCTTGACGTCACCTATAAGTTTTTATATTAAGTTATTGGAGCGGTAATGGCACCCATCACTCAAGCACTACCTATCACCCTGTCCCCGGAGCTTGATTTCGACCAAAACGCCGCCAGCGCCTTTGGTGAGTCATTGACCAGTCGCTATACTCAGGCTACGCCATTTCCGCACATAGTCATCGACAACTTCTTGCACGAAGACCTGATTGCAAGTATCTGCTCGCACTTCCCAACCGAGCCAACCAATAACGAAATGCTCTACGAGCGAGGCTATAAAGGTCAACGAAAACGTCAAATCAGTCCCAACGAATGCGCGCCCCATTTGAAGGCTGTTTTCAACATCTTTAACTCGGCCCCCATGTTGCAATTTCTTGAAAAGCTCACCGGCATCGAAGGTTTGATACCCGACCCCTACTTTGTCGGTGGCGGCCTGCATGAAACCAAAAGCGGTGGTTTCCTGGGGGTGCACTCGGACTTCAGGCTCAACAAAAAGCTTAATGTTGAGCGCCGACTGAATATCATAATTTATCTGACTGAAGACTGGCGAGAGGAATACGGCGGCAACCTGGAACTTTGGGATGTCGACATGAAGACCTGCCTTAAAAAAATCCTGCCGATTTACAATCGATGTGTCATTTTCAATACGGACAAAGACAGTAATCATGGGCACCCAGAGCCTTTGACGACTCCAGAACACATCACCCGCAGGTCTATCGCACTTTATTACTACACCGCAGGAACCATGGTGATCGATCCTGCACAAAGAAACAAAACCCACTACAAACCAAGGCCAAAAGATCGTTTTAGCCTAAAGTACTACATGAATAAACTCATCAAGAAGAAAAACTAAACGGTATCGCCAGACGATCGAGTTCGTGCTTTTTTGAGCGTTAGCTTGCCAATCAGGATATGCCCCCAGGCTCAGTTACAGCGTCGATCAAATGGCCCATGGGGCGCCAAAGATTATAGCCGCTAGTCCTCAAAACGCCCCGTGGCATCTCGATCGCGCTCGTAGTGTCGGGTGAGCGCAAACGCCGGCAACCAGGCCTCGCGCCGCACGATCCAGCTCTCGTAGGTTGGGGTCAACTGGTCAGGGGCATCCAGGGATCCGAGGTTCACCTCGACTTCGTCTGCGCTGCGCGAGAACACCGACGAACCGCAGTGCGGACAGAAATGCCGCCCGGCGTAGTCACGTGTTTCGCCTTCGATCGTCACCGCATCCTGATGAAATATCGCGGACGCATGAAACAGCGCCCCGTGATGCTTGCGGCAGTCGAGGCAGTGACAAACGCCAACCCGGAACGGGCGCCCCGATGCGACAAGGCGCACCTTGCCGCACAGACAACCGCCGGTGAATCGGTCCATGCGGTGTCTCCTCCAGGCCGTCCGAAACGGCGTATCAGCGTGGAAACAGGAACGTCACGGCGGCGCGAAAGCCCCAGCCTTGTGGGCCGTCTTCCGGGCTGTCGAGCCAGTAGCGCGGGCCGGCCTGCACCGTCAGCGGCTGGCCGCCGATTCTCAGCAGTTGGGTGACCGTCAGGTTGATCGGTACCGACCATTCGCGCGATTGCCAATTGTAGGTCGACTCGGTGTTCACCCCGTAGGTCGTGTACGTATGAGTGGTGTACGAGAGGAAGGGTTGCAGGAAGGTCTGGTTGACCTTTTCCTTGTCGTCTGGCGGGCTGCCGTCCAGGCCCCAGATATGGTTGGCCAGAATGCCTCGGGTCCAGCCATTGGACTGTTTCAACGCCACCGCCGTCGGGCCCAGGCCCCATTGCTCGCTGCCGAGCAATTCGTCACTGCCGGTCGGTATCAACAACGCCGGGCCGCCGCCGAGTATCCAGCCACTGTCCGTGGGCTTGGTCGGCGAGAAGAAAAAGCTCTGGGTGATATCGCCTGTGCCGGACTTGTCCGCCGCGCCATTGGGAGCCAGGCCGTGCTGGTCGATGATCGGCAGAATGGTCCGGGAAATGAGGTTCCAGTCTTCGTTCAAGGCAAACGGCAGCACAGGCTGGATATTGGTGACGCTGTGCATACCCTCCCCGGTCGGCCCCATCTTCTGATCCCAGTTGTACTGCACCGGCAGGCTGTACATCGCCGCGACCGGGTTGAGGGCTTTCTTCGCCAACTCTGCCGAATCGTCAGCCTGAGCCACCGTGATGCAGCCCAACACAGCGACGAGTGTCGACGCGGTGCCCATCCATCGTTCTTTCCGATCCATGCTCACTCACCTGTAGACGCCAAAGCCGGGTTGCAAAGGGTTAGCGTAGGCAACTGTGATCGATGTGCAATCTTTCCTGGTCGTGCGTTTAACAGTTTTTAAGAGTTATTGATTCGGATTATCCCGCTGCTACGGGCAGCATTCGGCCCGCATTGACCGGCGTGCAAGCACCTGCTTTGCGTAACCGACTGGCGAATACCAGTGCCCGAATACGAGGCGCCCAGCCCAATGCCTGGAGCCAGGTCGGAACCCGAATGACAACTTTCATCACTTGAGAACCAAACACATGGGCATGTCGAATAAATGGATTGCGGGTATAGCTTTGAGCTGTGTATTTCAGGTCGGCTGTGTCTCGAAAGTGGCACAGCAAGAGCAATACTCGGGCTTCCTGGGCAATTACCAGGGCCTGGAGGAGCAAACTACGCCAAGTGAGCAGAAGGTATTGCGCTGGGTATCGCCGGGGTTCGATCCTCGCGCGTACTCCACTGTGGTGTTCCGGCAGATGGAGCTGTATCCAGCGCCGCAGCCGACCGCGCGCGTCAGCCTGAAGACGCTGCAAGACTTGCAATTGATGGCCAGCAATAGCGTCAAGACCGCCTTTGCCCAGCGCTACACGATCGTCCCATATGCGCAGTTGGTACCGACCGATTCACGGTCGCTGATCCTGCAAGCGGCGATCACTCACGTCAGCGCCAACAACGAAGGCATGCACTGGTATGAGGCCGTTCCAATCGGGGCCATTGTCGGGGCGACACAAGCAGCCACCGGGCATAGGGATCAGACTGCCGAGTTGTACATCGAAGCCAACCTGATCGACGCAAAAACCGGTATGCCGGTCGCGAAGATCGTACGCAAGGTATTCGGCGAGACCATCAAGAATGCCGAACAGCCGATTGTTGCCAATGACTTCAAGGTTGCACTCAAAGGCATGACAGACGATATGCAGGCCCTCCTCCTCAAGCGTTGACGCTCAGGCAAACCCCATCGCAAACGTGGAAATGCCTGCCGTCCACCGGCATTGGATGGCATGGCAAGCGGACCGGCATGGGGTTTCAATGTGACACCCCGCCGCGTTTTCCCTCTGACAAACCGTTAGCCGTGCCGACGCCTGACGTGAGGCTCAATGATGAAAATACTGGCTGAAACCTTAGCGGTCCTTATGGTGTTCCTGAGCACCTGTGCCTTGACGATTCTTGTGATGCTCTTGAGCACCAGCGCCCAGGCGGCGACGGTGGTACCCCTCAAAGGCCAGACCTCCCAGACCATCCAGCAGGACACCAGTGCCTGCCAATCCCAGGCCAACGCGCAACATCCGGTGCAAAGCACCGTGCCCTCCGGTGGTCGGGTCAAGGGCGCCGCAACCGCCGCGGTAGCCGGCGCGACAGCGGCAGAAGTTCGGGGTCGCCAACATGAAAACCTCTATGACCAGATCGACGACGATACCAGGCAAGACTATCGGCAGAACCGCGTACACAGTGCCGCGGCTGCCGGTGCCATCGTAGGGGGCTCCAGGCAACGCCAGGAGCGTCGGCAGAATCTGAGTGCGAGCGAACAAAGCCTCACCGCCAATAACTCCGTCTACAGCAGCTGCCTGCAACAACGTGGTTACGATGTCTTGCCTTGATCGGCGACGACAATGGCCTGAAGTGATTGTGTAGGTGTCCCTGTCGTTTTGCTCGCGTCCTGGCTTCTGACCGCCTTCGTCCGCTCAAAAAAAGGCCCCGGCCCCTTCATGAAAGGACGCGGGGCAAAGCTGTAGAACGAGAGGTGAGGATCGTTTACATCGCGACAAACAAACCATGAACGCGATGTGTGTCAACGCTCCTCGAGATCCATTTAAAGCGGTAGCGACCCTGATTCAAAGCTAATAAGAATCAAAAATAGTCTTCAACGAGCCAAGCGCACAAAAACACAATCATTGATTTGTATCCTGATAGTTCAGGTTGCAATTGAAATCTGTCGCAATAGCGAAGTTAGTTCATTCCGGCCTGGCTCCGTGTAAACCCACCTGCCCGAGCTTGCAGTTTTCGGATAGCGCAGATAATCCATTCCAAGCATTATTCACGGTGTCAAAATCAAAAACCGTGGGTCATCCAGCAATGCTTTTCCCTTGTATGATTGAACTGATACCTCTGACAGACCGGGCTGTTTGCTGCACGGCACGCCTCTGAAACGAGCCAGTCCGGCATTGTAAATGCGACACGCCGTGCACCTTCCGCCTGGCCCTCATCTTCGTTCACTTCCCAGACCAGAATGTACCGAGCCAAATCCGGCCCCTATACTCAGGCCAGCACCGCCTGAACGGAAGATTTATATGAGCTACACCTTCAAGTTGAAAAATGGCGCCGTGGCGGTATTCGATCCGGATAGCGCCATGCTTTCCATTACAACACCCCATGGAGATGTACAAAATTCCACGTTAGGTAGAGCTGAGTCGCGTCTGTTGGACCTGCTGCTCATGGAGCCAGGTGTCACTAAAAGCCGCGATGAAATCATCGACTACACCTGGAATGACCGCGTGGTTGCCTCCGGCAGTTTGAATCAAACGGTTTTTTCGCTGCGCAATATTCTCAATGACAGTCGGGATCACGAGATCCTGATGACTGTTCCTCGACGAGGATATTGCTTCAACCGGCAATGCGTAGTCGATGCAGAAGCGGCTGTACCAGTACCCCGAGAGGAAACGGCGCAGCCACCCGCCTCCCTCCCGGGACAACGACCGCCCCCGGGTAGTGATGAACTGCTTGCACCCCCGGGTAAAACCAATAGATCCACTCGCATTACAAAAGCCCAGCTGATCGCTTATATCGTTTCGCTGGCAGTCGTTGCCTTTACTGTCTTTCAGTTCGACTTCGACGCGCCAAAAATTGAAATCTCCAGTATCGACAAGGATGGACTGGTCATACACGCCGTGGGCAGCGATCTTGCCGAGGCTCAGGCGCTGATGGATCTGTCGGTCAAACAAACTGAACAGCTACCGCCAAACCTGAAGGGCCAGGTCTGGATCAACCTGTATAAAGCCAATTATTCCGTTTCGTGCATCCGCCAGGATCAAAGCACTGCAAATCTGCAGTTGAACAGCAGCGAAAGAGACCTCGCCTTGATGATTCGTCAATGTCTGGAAGTCACCTTATGAAGTTCGGAATTCCGCAAGCCGTTCACTGGCCTCTGATAGGCTTGATCAATGCACTGTGCATTTTCTCTTTTGTCTATTCACCTTCGCACTACATGGAAAACACCAGTTACCAGACAAAATCCCGACAATGGCTGGAGGATCTCGACCAACTCAACACCGAAGAATACCTCACTATCGGGCATGGTCGACTCACGGGGACCACGCTGGAAAGCCTGAATGGAAAAATCCGCAATGCGACCATCTCGGCGAATATAATCGGAGAAAACAACACACACGTCGAGATAAAAGTCAGCAATATCAAACTCAGCCAGGACAATGAACTTTTTGCCATTGAAAAGACTCCTGACCTGTTCTTCAGGCGCCAATATGTGTTGCAGGAAGGCGCCATTCTAAACTACGAGTTGATCCCGACCCAGGATAAAAACGCCGTGTGTTTTTACATCCATGAACTAGGCCGTTTACGCTGCATGAACCATTAATCGGGCTCCCGCAGCGACTCGACGCCCACTTGGCAAAGGTTCACATCAAAGAATTTCCAAACAAAAATAATACTTATTGATTTGAATCAAACGTCTCTCCTGCCAAAAATCCCTCGCCGATAATCCTTGGAATCGAGCCTGCTTGATTCTCGCCCGGGACAATGCCCTATACAGGAGAATCAAGTGAAAGCCATGCATTTCCTGCGAACTCATCAATCGACGACTTTCGGATTCCTGTCGGTCTTTTTTCTGTCCGCCATGCCATTTTATTCGTTCGCGCATGACGAACGCTCCGTCGAAAACACGACCATTGAATATTATGAAATTGAAACAAGCCCGGATGACAGCCAGAAACTGTCGCATCTGAAAATTCAAACTGAGAATGAGTATCATACTGACGAGCAGAACAGTGATTCTGCTCTCCCTGCCCCGCCACAAAGTGATACCGGCATGAGCTACGCCAACTCGCTCATACGACTTTGAGGAGCGTTGTGTTCGCAGGGGCAAGCGGTGACTGGCCTCTTCTGACGACCCCGTAAATATGAGTTATTGACTTTGGCAGACACCATCGAGGTGAGATTATTTTCAGGCCAGATCGCGGCAGAGATGCAGCTGACATTCTGCTCTGCCTGAATAAACTGTTCATAAGGAAATCGCCTCGATGCTACTGAAAAACTTCGTCACCGTGTCGTTTGGTTTGTTGCTTTCTCTCAAGGCCATGGCCGACGACAAGAGCCTCTACAGTGCCAAATTGACGAGTGTCGAAACCAACAAGAAGGTACCAAGTGCAGTGAAAAACAGCTATCAGGTAAAAAACGGTTATCGTATTGACGATTTTTACTCCTTTACAGCTGCAGCCATTGACCCGATGAAACCCCAATTGCAGATCTTCAGTTCGAAAATTGACCCGCGCAACGTTCAACACATGGACGACTCACCGTTGGACAGCAAGTACGCATTTTCGGCGGAACTGGAACTGATCCGGGGACTCTGACAATCCGCTCAAAGCCAATGGGGCGATCTCACCGACAGCAAGGACGCCGAATCGCGTACCTTCTCCATGACTGCCCGTCAGGCTTGACCCCAATCATTTAACAGATGAGCCTTCAATTTCATGAGTATCGCACCGCCCGACGAAATCTTTCATTTGTCTTCTGCCTTGCCGAGCCAACTGAATAGAACAATAGGCAAATGGGAAATGAGCCTTATTCCAACCGAGCAAGAGGCGCGCATTCGGCAACATAAACTCTTTCACAGCCCCGAACTGCAGTGCAGTCGCCTTGAGTTCGACTCATCCGTCACCCTGGTCAGTTCTGTCCCTGCCGGATTCGTTACATTCGCCATCTCGCAGCCCCCGATTGGTCGCCCCGTCGTAAACAATCACAAACTACGGCCTGACGAAATCATCGTACTGCACAGCGATGAATCGGTGCATTACACTTGCGAGCCGAATGAAACGCTTTTCAGCATAACCACAACACTGGAAAACTATGACCGGTGCCGTCAACATCACGCTGTCATCGATATACTTGCAAACAGAACACAACACAGTTTCCAGGCTGAAAACTTTCAATTCATACAATCTGCCGTTCAAGCCATCAGCGCTTGCTGTGTCGACATCAACGACGCTGCTTCAGCACAACGCAGCGCAGCAGAGGGTTCAGCGATTGAAAGCGCAGTGCTAGCTTCTCTATTGAAGTCGTTGACACCCGCTGGCGGTTTCAGCCGCAAAGTCCCGACAAGAAGAAAGGTGGCGATAGAAGCCATACAGTACATCCATGAAAACACAAAAAAAACGCTCACTATAAAGTCGCTCGTAAGGCAACTTGATACCACCACGCGCACCCTGCATTTTGGCTTTATTGAAACGTTCGGGATGTCGCCAATCGCTTACATCAGAAACCTGAGACTCGCCAGTGCCCGCCGCGACCTGATTAATAAAACGTGGCCCACCGTGACAGAAACCGCAATGTTCTGGAACTTTCACCATCTGGGCCGGTTTTCCAAGGCGTATCAGATTGCTTACGGGGAGACTCCGTCAGAAACGGCCAGGCGCAACTCAGCCAAGCCCTGCAAATGATGATTAATAATTTCCTTTGATTAACCACAGAGCCCCACCATTGCTTATTTGCCCGCTCAAGGAGATAAGCATGCATCATCGAATAAACACACTGCCACTCAAGCAGAAAATCGCACTGTGCATTGCCGTCTATGCCAGCGGCATCTTATTGGCCTGGGTAATTGACTGGTACTGAGGACCTTTAATCCGCGACTACAGGGTGCAAAGTGAAATATTGATACCTCGGGGTTTTTCGATGATTGCCGCATATAAAGCGTTACCTGGAAGGCACGCAGTCACTGTATGCCTGATTGCTGCGACGTGCTGGGCCGCATGGCTCTGTGCCGGAGGACTGGCCGATCAATTCGTTGCACGGAAGTTGAATAACGTATATGCCGATCTGCGTGCTGCTCAAGTGGAGCCCAATGCGCAGATCGACAAAGTACTGGAAACCCTCGGCGATCTCGATCGTTCGGGCCAGGAATGCTCCGCCGAGCAATATTCACAACTGGCCGACCTGATTAAAAACCTGCGATTTGTCGATCAAGCGGCAATTCAGTTGCCCAATGGCAAGATCTGTTCCTCCCACGGACAAGAACTCCAGTCGATACTGGCCGATAACGAGAAGCGCAAGTTCTCCGTTGGAAAGCGAAGCTATTGGGTCGATTCTGGTCACGCAGTTTCTGCGGACACCGACTTCATCATTGTGTCGGAACAGTCAACCTACGTCTGGGCAAACAAGAAGATCCTGCTCGACAACTTGAAGTTTCCCGAAGACCTGCAACTGGACCTCATCGGCCCCGGCGGAGCAGCGCCCATTGCCTCCACGGGGCCTCAGCCGTTGAAGATGCGCAAGCCCTTCCACCTTGAAGAACTGGTTATCTCGGCAGACAAGGTCCTCATCGCCTTTGCGGGCAACCGAAATGAACTGATCTCGGTCATTTCTCTTCCGTTGAGCTACCTGACAGGTCTCAAATTCAAATTATTCATTGGCCTTACGTGCGTGTTCGCAGCACTGCTTTTGCTCGCAAGGTGTATTCAACGACATTACACCTCTACTGCCGTACGACTTCGCAATGCCCTGAAAGCCAGCACCCTGGGTGTTCACTACCAGCCTATCGTCAATTTGACGACGGGCTATCTGGTGGGCGCCGAATCACTTTCCCACTGGAACGACAACGGCGCCCAGGTGCCTGCGGATGTTTTCATCCCGGTGGCGGAGAAGTCTGGCTTGATCCGCCAACTTACGCGTTCGGTGATTCGACAAGTCGCGGAGGATTACAGCACCTACCTTTGGGCGTGCAAGGACTTCTACATTACGGTCAATCTTTGCGCCCAGGATATTCAGGACCCGAGCCTCCCAGACTATGTGGCCAGCGTGCTGGCAACCTACAACATGCCTGTGTCCGCCATGGCCTTTGAAATCACCGAAAGGACCCTGCTCGATCAGAAGCCTGCCGCCCTGCAATTGCGACGGCTTCGTGCGTGCGGACACCGCATTGCCGTGGACGACTTCGGCACCGGCAATTGCAACCTCTCGCTCCTGGATTCAGTGCCTTTCGACATTCTTAAAATAGACCGCTCGTTCATCGCAGACGGCAAGATCGCGGCCAAGGACGCCTTGTGGCGCCATATTGCCCGGTTGGCCAAGTCGCTGAGGCTCAAGGTCGTGGCCGAAGGTGTGGAGACTCAGGAGCAACTGCCGCATCTGGTTTCGGAGGGGGTTGTATTGGCGCAAGGCTGGTTGTTCTGCAAAGCGCTGCCTGTTCAAGCACTGGCAAGACGCTACTTTCAATGCCCGGCAAACATCCCGCCTTACGACGCCAAAATATCAATCAATGACTTCTATTAACCCCTCTCGGCCACTCAAATGCTCGCCGAACCCTAACACCAGACAAACCTGTACAAGGACTCCACCACACATGCGACTTCGAAACCTTGGCTTCGCTTCACTGCTATCGCTGCTGTCTTTTCAGGCGCTCGCCGATGACAAAGGTTTATATCTTGGAGCTGGCGTAAGCAGCATACAGACCGACGAATCCAGACTGGACGACGACGACACCAGCTACAAGGTTTATGCAGGGTATCGCGTCAATAGCTACCTGGCCTTCGAGGGGGCCTACGTCGACCTGGGTCAATTCAAGGACAAGAATGTCGATTTCGAAGGCAAATCGGCCCAGGCTGCCGCCCATGTCGGCTTTCCCCTGGGCGATCGGCTGCGGGTATTCGGCAGTGTCGGTGCTCACGCCTGGGACGCCGACGGCAATGCCACCGACGACGATACCGGGGTTGACCTGACCTACGGTGTCGGCCTGGAGGTCGATGTCTTTCGCAACGTCGGCCTGCGCGCTGAATACGAAGTGCTGGAGGTCGGCGAGATCGACCTGAACCAGACGACCGCATCCGCCTATATGCTTTTTTAACACCGCTACAACCGAGCGGCCTTGCCGGTCGCTCAACACTCGATCATGGTGCGAACGCCCTTTCAAGTGTAATCAGGATTCCTTCGATTCCTGCGCGGGGGCCGGGTACCACTTGTCCCTGGGCACCCATTTCTCCTGTTGCGGATCGCCCAGGTAGTGCGGCGACATGATCTGCACACCGTACTCATTGAACACATCCTGGATGTTGGCGTGCAGCATGCTCAGCAGCACGGCGCGCGGCCGGGGCTGACTGGGAATGGCCTGGGCTACCAGCCGGTATTCCGGGTAGAAGTCCGACAATGCCGTCTGGAACACTTGGGCCGGCGGTACTTCGAGTACCCCTGGCGTACGTTTTGCGGCCTCCAGCAGCATCGCCTCCACCTGCCGCCACGGCGTGTCGTAGCCGATGGTCACGACGGTGTCGACCACGTAGCCGGGGCCTTGTACCACCCGCGAGTAGTTCTTGGTGACGGTGCCGGTGATCATCGAGTTGGGCAGGGTCAGCACCTCGCCCAGGCCGGTGCGAATGCTGGTGGTGAACATGCCCAGTTCGGTCACCGTGCCTTCGTAGTCGCCAATGCGCACAAATTCGCCGGGACGCAGGGTTCGGGTGTAGGTCAGGATCAACCCCGCCGCCGCCTGGCCCACCACGCTGGTGGCGCCCAGGGAAATCATCAGGCCGATCAACACCGACAACCCTTTGAATGCATCGGTGCCGGCACCCGGCAGGTACGGATAGGCCATGGCCAGGGCRAACAGCCAGATCGCCAGGGACGTCAGGCGTTGGGTCGGTTGCAGGGTTTCATGGTTCAACCAGCTCAGGGTTCCCGGTACAGCCATGCGCCGCAGTATCCGCCGCATGAACGCGGTTGCGCCGCGGGCGATAAAGAAGATCGCCAGCGCCACGCCCAGCCCGGGTATGGCACCGACGATCCCCTGCAGCAGATAACCGCCGAGCTCCAGCAGATAGTTGTTAAGGCTTTCGCCCCAGGGACGGGTATAGGGAAAGCGTGACAGGACAAAGCCCAGCCATTCGTAGGTAAACAGCATCACGACGATCCAGCGCACCAGCGCCAGCAGGCGGCTGGCCAACGGATACAGGAAATTGGCGTCGACCAGAGGAACCCGTCCGACTTTCAGGGCCTGGGTGTGCCGATGCATCAGTTCGGGCAGTGTCTTCAGCACTCTGCGCCGCAGGTACGACATGCCGAACAGCAGCGCAATGTAAATGCCGGTGGCGAGCAGCGCGGCGACCACGGAGCGCAGGATCAATTGCAGGCTGCGGGCTTCCCGGGTTTCGGCCACGACCTGGCGCAGCTTGTCAGCCGCGGCTTCGGCGGCCTGCTGTACCGAGTCGTATTCGGTCTCGTCGAAGTCCTTGGGCGAAACGATAAAGGCACGCCGGCTTCCCAGCAGCACCATGTAGCTTTTCATGATCGGGTCGATGGTGACATTGAGGTCGTCCGTATCATCCAGCACCTCACCGATCACCGCTTTCGCCCGTTTGACCCGCGAGGCCGGGGCTTCACCGAGGAGGGTCGCGCGAAACACCATGATGCTGCGGTTGGCCACTTTCAATTCAACGGGAGCATCAACCACTTTCGGTGCATCCTCGGCCCACAGTTGCACCGACCAAAACATCCCGAAAACAGTAAACATTACAGCGAGCAGCCTGCTCCGCATGTGTCGGATCCTTACGTCACGAAATTCAGATCGAGGGTACGTATCGCAGCGTAGTTCACCGATGAACGGTTGTCAGATTAGAGCTACAGGCAGTTTCCTTACCCGTCTGTTTCCTTGAAACAGCGAGCTCAATCCCCGGAAATTGTGCTCGTGACCGGACCTGTGGGAGCGAGCTTGCTCGCTATGAGGGCGGCACATCAAACATCTATGCCGACTGATCCTGCGCCATCGCGAGCAAGCTCGCTCCCACAGTGTGTTCCGTACCTGGCTCAAGGGTTGACCTGATAACCCTTGCCCTGCAAACAACTGCTGTAGGCCGACGCGGTATTCGCCTGGGTGGTTTTCTCATCCGCCCGGCGTTCCTGACGCTGGCGCGAACCGCCGACCACGACGCCGGCGGCCGCGGTTTCCTTGGCGCGGTTCTGGCGGTATTCCTGTTGCACATCACTATCGACGCGGTCATAAGCCTCGTCGTGCCGATTGCCGCGCACCTGGGCAGCCGTCGCGCCGGCGGCAGCCCCCACAGCGGCACCCTTGACCCTCCCGCCGGAAGGCGTGGAAGTCGTCGAGGCACTCTGGCTGGCGGCGATGCTGTTGCATTCGTTGATGTCGGCCTGGGTTTGTTGCGAACTTTGCCCTTTCATCGGCACCACCGATTGCGCCCAAAGCGGGGCACTCAAAACCGACAAGGCAAGGCACAGGCTAAGCGATGAAAACCTTCTCATGATGACCTCCGACAGGCTTGCCACACGGGCAAGCCTTGGGGCGACTGGCGGATGGCAAGCGACGCCATGCGTCGCCCTGCCGATCGGATGGAGCAACTGAAAAGTGTAGTTCAACGGCCCCGCAGAGAAGGACTTCCGAACAAGCGGTTGGAGTTGTGCAGGAGCGAGCCTGTTCGCGATGGCGGAGGCTCAGTCAACATGGATGTTGAAGCTGATACCTTCATCGCGGGCCCCTCCCACAGGGGGTTGTGGTGTCAGTCAGGCATTGGTGGTCAGTGGATAGAGCTTGTCATCGAACTGCGCCAACTTCGGAAACACCAGCGGCTGGTCATCATTCAGGTGCTGCAGCCGCTGCCCGTAATCAATCAGAAATTGCTGGCGCGCCTCTTCACTGATGTACGGCACATGCCAGGCCACGAAGGGTTCCAGCACATCGAACCCGACGTAAGCCAGGGTGCCACGCAGGATCGGCCGCAGCATGTCCTCCAGCGGGCCATGAATCGCGCCTTCGCCGAACATGTGTTCGCGGCCGCCAAGGGTCACGGTCACCAGTGCCTTCTTCCCGGCCAATCCACCCTGATCGTAGAAACGCTTGCCGCCATAGCAGATGCCCGACACCAGCACCCGATCGATCCAGCCCTTGAGCATGGCCGGGGTGGAGAACCAGAAGATCGGGAAGTTGAGGATCAGCAGGTCGGCCCACAGCAGTTTGTCCAGTTCCGCCTGGATGTCCGGCGCCAGTGACTGGCTCTTCACGCCCAGGCGTTGCTCAAGGGCATAGACCAGGTACTCGGGGTTTTCCCGTGAGGAAAAGTCCGCGTCGCTGGCCACCGGGTTCCAGTTCATTTTGTACAGGTCGCTGACCTGCACTTCGTGGCCTTGGGCTTCGAGGGTGGTGACGGCCTGGTCACGCAGGGCGGCGGTAAAGGATTGCGGCTCCGGGTGGGCGTGGACGATCAGTACTTTCATGGTGATTCCTTAGACTTTTCCCAGCGTATCGATTGAAGGTGTGGAGCAGTGGGTGATGAACAGTTCGAGTCGCCAACCGTCACACCTGGATCGCCTTCACTTCGACGAACTCGTTCAGCCCCTCCTCACCCCATTCGCGACCGTTGCCCGACTGTTTGTAGCCACCGAACGGCGCCTGATAATTGAACGTTGCGCCATTGAGGAAGCACTGGCCTGCACGCAGTTGGCGACCCAAATGCAAGGCGCGCTCGGCACTGCCGGCCCAGACGCCGCTGGACAGGCCGAACGGCGAGTCGTTGGCGATCTGGATCGCTTGCGCCTCATCGTTGTAGGGAATCAGGCACAGCACCGGGCCGAAGATTTCTTCCTGGGCGATGCGCATGCGGTTGTCGACATCGGCGAACAGCGTCGGGCTGACATAGAAGCCGCGCCCCGGCATGTCACCGCCGCACAGCAGCCGTGCGCCTTCCTGTTGGCCGACCTTGATGTAGTCATGCACGGTGCGTTTTTGCCCGGCCGAACACATCGGACCGAGGAAGCTTTGCGGGTCAAGGGGATCGCCCATGCGCAGGTTCAGGGTTTCGGCCAGCGCCAGTTCGACGGCCTCGGCGTAGCGGCTGGCCGGCAGCAGCATGCGGGTCAGCGCGGTGCAGGTCTGGCCGGAGTTGATCATCACGTCCTGCACGCCGTAGCGCACGGCCGCTGCCAGATCCGCATCCTCGGCGATCAGCAGCGGCGACTTGCCGCCCAGCTCCAGGCACACGCGCTTGACTGAAGGTGCCGCCGCTTGCGCGACCCGTACCCCGGCGCCGGTGGAACCGGTGAACGACACCATATCCACGTCCGGGTGCTTGACCAGCGCTTCGCCGACTTTCGAGCCCGGGCCGCTGACCAGGTTGAACACCCCGGCCGGCAGGCCGATGTCCTCGATCATCTGCGCCAGCAGGAAGGCATGCAGCGGGGTTTCCTGGCTCGGTTTGACCACCACGGTGCAACCGGCGGCCAGGGCCGGGGCGAGTTTGCCGATCAACTGGTGCAGCGGGTAGTTCCACGGGTTGATGAACGCGCAGACACCCACCGCCTCGCGGATCACCAGCGAGTTGCCGACTTCGCGCACTTCGTCCATGAGATGAGCCAGTTCGACGTACTGCTCAAGGCCAGTGATCGGCCCATCGACCTGTACCGAGCGGCACCATTGCACCGGCATGCCCAGTTCCGTGGTGATGACCGCGGCCATCTCATCGGCGCGGGCACGCAATTGATCGACCAGTGCTCGGATGTAACCGGCACGTACGCTGGACGGTGTGCGCGACCATGAGTCGAAGGCCCGGCGCGCAGCCGCCACGGCGTTTTCGACATCAAGTTCATCACCGAGCGGAACACTGCCGCACACTTCTTCGGTGGCCGGGTTGATCACCTCGGCGATGCCCTGCCCAGAAGGTTTCTGCCAGCGACCATCAATAAACAACGCTTTGTGGTTAAGCATGTAGCTGAGCCTCCATCAGTTCTTGAGCACAACGGGCAATGCGTTGGCAGGCATCGCGCAGCGGTTCGGCACCGACCACCAGACCGAGGCGAATATGCCCCGCCGCGCTCGGACCAAAGGCCTCGCCAGCCAATACCGACACACCGTGACGATCCAGCAGACGGTCGGCAAACGCCTGGGCGCTGAGCCCGGTCTGGCGGATATCGAGCATCACGAACATCCCGCCATCGGGTTTCAATGCCTGCACGCCGGGGCAATCGACCAGGCTGTCGCACACCAGGTCGCGACGCTGGCGATAGGCTTCGCGCATGGCGTCCAGTTCCGGCAGGTTGCTTTCCAGGGCCACCACGGCAGCGTCCTGAATGAAATCCGGCGAGCCATAGAGCATGCACAACGCAAGGTTTTCCAGGTGTGCGGCCAGGGATGGCGGCGCCACCACCCAGCCGACGCGCCACCCGGTCATGGCGTGGGATTTCGACAGGCTGTTGAGGGTCGCGGTGCGCTCGGCCATGCCGGGCAGGCTCGCCGGGCTGATGTGCTCGCCTTCGAACAGCAGTTCGCTGTAGACCTCGTCGGAAATCAGCCACAGGTCGTGGGCGATGCACAGTTCAGCCAACGCGGCCCACGTGCTGCGCGGCAGACTCGCGCCGGACGGATTGTGCGGGCTGTTCAGTGCCAGCGCCCGGGTGCGCGCAGTGATGCGCGCGGCGACGTCTTCGGGCAGCACGCGAAAACCGTTTTCCGAGCGCACGGGCACCGGCACCACCACGGCGCCGCAAGCCCCGAACACCGCTTCGTAGGTGACGTACATCGGTTCGGCGACGATCACCTCGTCACCTGGATTGAGCACACATTGCGCCACGCTGAACAGCGCGCATTGCGCCCCGGCCAGCACGGTGACCTGATCCGCCGAAACGGACTGGCCGCTGCGCTGCTGATGACGCCTGGCAATGGCTTCACGCAGGGCACGCTTGCCACGCACCTCGGCGTAGTGAGTGTTGCCGCTCAGCAGGCTGTCGATGGCGCCCTGCACGATAGGCTGTGGCGTGTCGAAATCCGGATCGCCCACGGACAACAGCAGAATGTCTTCACCCTGTTCGCGCAGTGCCAGGGCGCGGTAGTGGATATCCCACGCGGCGGCACCGTCACCGGCGATACGTTGAGTCAGATCGG
Organism: Pseudomonas sp. P5_B3; assembly: GCF_056400405.1. NCBI lineage: Bacteria > Pseudomonadati > Pseudomonadota > Gammaproteobacteria > Pseudomonadales > Pseudomonadaceae > Pseudomonas > Pseudomonas sp. P5_B3. Next base: position 68,540 of record NZ_JBFULI010000026.1, read on the forward strand.
AAAAGCGCATGGCTTCATCCCCTTGAAATACAGATCAATGCGCACAGGCATGCTTGAGTTCGATCAAAGTCACGCCGTTACGCTTGAAGCCTTGGCGCAAGTCGGTCTGCAACTCGGCCAGGCTTTGCGGCTGAGTCACGGTGCAGCCGAAGGCACGAGCGAGGGCGGCGAAATCCGGGTTGCGTGGCAACACGCCGATGGGTTCGATATCCAGGCCGAGCATGTCGTCGCGGATTTGCCCCAGGGCGTCGTTGTTCCACAGCAGCACCACCAGCGGGCTGTCCAGTTCTTCAACAGCCGTGGCCAGCTCCTGGGCGGTGTAGAGGAAACCACCGTCGCCCACCAGCACCAGGCCCGGCCGTTGCGGTGCACCGAACTTGGCGCCGATGCCTGCCGGCAGGCCATAACCCAGGGTGCCGTAGCCGGTCGGGTGCAGCCAACTGCGGATCGCCAGGCTGTCGAAAGCGTAGTTGCCGGTGTAGGCCAGTTGGGTCATGTCGGTGCTGATGAACGCGTTGTCCGGCAGCTCTGCAGCAATGCGGTCAAGAATCGCTTGATGGATCGACTGCAACGGACCATGGCTGGCCTTGACCGCTTCACGCAGGGCGGCGACCGAGGCAATCGCTGCGCTGGCATCGCGCACATCAGACGGCAGACGCTCAAGCAATCCACTGAGGGTTTGTTGTGCATCGCCGTGCAAGGCAACCGCGCACGGATAAAAGTCGTTGAACTTGCGCGGGTCGATGTCCACTCGCAGCAGCTCGGCGTTGAGTGGCAGGCGCTCACGCCAGTAGTCGGTGTCGGCCATTTCGGTGCCGACCGCCAGCACTACGTCGGCCTCGGCGATCAGGTTCCAGCCCGGCTCCACGCACAGGGATGAACCGGCATTGAGCGGCGCATCCGGAGGCAGCAAGCCCTTTCCGGCGACGCTGGTAAACAGCGGCGCAGCGAGTCGGGTGCTGATATCTTGCAGCTGCGAAACGGCATTCAGCGCACCACCACCGGCGATGATCATCGGTCGCTTGGCAGCGTTGAGTCTGGCCACGGCTTGATCGATGGCGGTGGCGGATGCCGGGCCACGACCCGGACGATGCACCACCTCATTACTCCAGTCACGGGCAATCGGCGCCGACAGCACGTCCAGCGGCACCGAGATGTGCACCGGGCGCGGCCGCTCGCTGTCGAACACCGCATAAGCACGGGCGATCAGTTCCGGCAGGTCTTCGGCGGTCAGCGCCACTGCGGAGAACGCAGTGATCGGTGCGGTCATTGCCCGTTGATCCTGACACTCGTGCAGGCTACCCCAGCCCTTGCCCAGGCTGGCGCTGTGGTTGACGCTGGAAATCACCAGCATCGGAATCGAGTCGGCGTAGGCCTGGCCAATGCCGGTGGCGGCGTTGGTCACGCCGGGGCCGGTGATGACGAAGCACACGCCGGGTTTGCCGCTGACCCGGGCATAGCCGTCGGCCATGAAACTGGCGCCCTGCTCATGGCGGGTCAGCACGTGGCGAATGCCACTGCCGGGCAAGCCGCGATACAGCTCCAGGGTGTGTACGCCGGGGATGCCGAACACGGTATCGACGCCGTAGTTGGCCAACAGGCGCACCAGGGCCTGGCCACCGGTCAATGTTTTGCTTTGCATATTCATGTCCTCACTCCTGGCCGAGGCGAATCAACGCATCGACCGCAGTCGTGCCTTGGGCACCGACCAACAATGGGTTCACATCCAGTTCCAGCAGGTGTGCGGCATTCTCGCAGGCGTAGTCGGCCACTGCGCGGATCGCGCTCACCAAGGCGTCCAGGTCAGCAGACTCGCGACCACGGAAACCTTGCAGCAACGGCGCACTGCGCAGGCTGAGCAAGGCCTTGCGGATCGCACCGTCGGTGGTCGGCAGCAACAGACTGCGACTGTCCTTGAGCAACTCCACCAGAATGCCGCCCGCGCCAATCACCAAGGCCAGGCAAAAATCGTTTTCGCGTTTGATGCCGACGATCAGCTCAGCCAGTGGCGGCTTGGCCATGGGTTCCAGCAACAGTTGATCGAAGGGTACGCCCGGGGCGTAAGCGGCAATGCTGGTACGCATCTGCTCCAGTGCAGCGCTCAATGCCGCGCCGTCCTTGAGGTTCAGCGCCACGGCACCGGCCTCGGTCTTGTGTGGCAGCTGTGCGCTGACCGCTTTGAGTACCAGCGGATAGCCCAATGCTTCTGCATCCTTCAGGGCCTTGTCCGGGGTACTCAATACGCCGTTTGGCGTTGGCAGGCCAAAGGCTCTCAAGGCCTGTTTGGAGTCCCATTCATTGAGCAAACGCCCCTCACCTTCCAGCGCGTGCGGGCACAGCGGAACCAGTGCCGATTCGCCCAAAGCCAACAAGGCCTGGCGGTTGCGCTGATAACCGGCGATGCGCCCCCACGCGGCCAAGCCGTCTTCAACGCCTTGCAACGCCGCAACGCCTTGGGCGTGCAGACGCTCGCGGGCATGGGCCGGCAGTAGTTCGGGGAAGGCCGAGGTGACAAAACCGGTCTTGCCGTGACGTTTCAGTGCCGCGCAGTACAACTCCAGCAGCAGGTCGCATTCCTTGCGCTCGCCGGTGAACTCCGACGGGTAGTCGAGCACCAGCATCGCCGCATCGGCTTCGGTGCGCAGCGCGCTGTCGAGCATGCGGTTCAAGGCTTCGCCGTCACCCCAGATCGCCGTGGTGAAATCCAGCGGGTTGACCAGGTTGGCGTAGGTCGGCAGTACTTGCGCGAGTTCGCCGACCTGTCCTTGATCGAGTTTCGGCAAGCCCAGGTCATTGCGTTCGGCGTAGTCGGCAATCAGCCCGGCATCGCCACCGGAACAGGCCAGCGCAATCAGGCGGTTACCCGCCGGCAGGTTGCCGCAGGCTGCGGCTTTCAAGGTTTCGACAAAACTCACCGGGCCGCTGACGCGAATAACCCCGAGGCGGTCGAACAGTGCGTCGTACAGCGCATCGGAACCCGACAAAGAACTGGTGTGACTCAAGGCCAGTTCGGCGCCGATCTGCGACACGCCGGTTTTCAGGGCAATGATCGGGATGCCCTTCTCCAGTGCCTTGTGCGCGGCACGGGCAAAACCCGGCACATTCTTCAGGCCTTCGAGGTGCAGGCCGATGGCGGTGACACGCGGCTCGTCGAGCAACACGTCCATCAGTTCAGCGACACCCAGTTGCGCCTGATTGCCGACCGAGGCCATGTAGGCCACCGGCAGCGAACGGTCGCTCATGGACAGGTTGTAGGCGAAGTTACCGCTCTGGGTCAGCACCGCCACGCCCTTCTCCACCGCTTTGCCGCCATGGGCCACCGGCCACAGCGCGGAGCTGTGCAGGTAGTCGAGCAGGCCGTAGCAGTTGGGGCCGAGCAAGGCCATGTCGCCAGCGGCCTTGAGCAGTCGCTGTTGCAGGACCTGGCCTTCGGCGCCGGTCTCGGCGAAGCCTGAGGCGTAGCAGATCGCGCCGCCCGCGCCGATGGCGGCCAGTTCGGCGACGCAAGTCAGGGTCAGTTCGCGGTTGGTGGCGATGAACACGGCGTCCGGGCCGCAAGGCAGCTCGGCAACGCTGCGCACGCACGGCACACCTTCAAGGCTGTCGTGCTGCGGATTGACCAGCCACATTTGCCCTTGGTAGCCGCCCTCGGCACAGCGCTTGAGGGCGCGGGCCATGCTGCGGCCGCCGACGAACGCCACGTGTTGCGGCGCGAGCATGCGTTTGAGGTTGTCACGAATGGTTTGGGACATGGGAATTCTCCGGGCCGATCAGCGCAGCAGCGGCCGCAGCAGCTCGCGGGAAATGATGTGGCGCTGGATTTCCGAGGTGCCTTCCCAGATCCGTTCGATCCGCGCGTTGCGCCAGATGCGCTCCACCGGACCTTCGTCCATCAGGCCCATGCCGCCGAAGATCTGCACCGCTTCATCGGCGGTACGGCCGAGCACTTCACTGGCGAACAGCTTGGCCATGCCGGCCTCGCCATCGGTCATGGTGCCCTGGTCCATTTTCCAGGCGGTGTGCAGGGTCAGCAGTTCGGCGGCGCGGATTTGCGTGGCCATGTCGGCCAATTTGAACGACACGCCCTGGTAAGTACCGATCGGCTGGCCGAATTGCTTGCGGTCCGCCGCCCACTGCAAGGACACGTCCAGTGCGCGCTGGGCCTGACCGACGCAGTTGGCCGCGACCATCACCCGCCCGGCGGTCAGCCAGGCGTTGGCCACCTCCCAACCCTTGCCGACTTCGCCCAGCACTTTGCTGGCCGGTACGCGGCAGTCGTCGAAGAACATTTCGAAGGTGTGATAACCACGGTTGCTCACGCACTTCGGTCCACGGCGGATGGTCATGCCCGGGGTGTTGCGGTCGACCAGGAACGAGGTCACGGCGTTGCGCTTTTTGCCGTTGTGTTCGTAGGTGTCGGTCACGGCGAAGACGATGGCGAAATCGGCATGGCCGGCGTGGCTGATGAAGTGCTTGCTGCCGTTGAGAATGAAGTCATCGCCTTCACGCACGGCACGGGTCTTGATCGCATTGGCGTCGGAGCCGGCACCCGGTTCGGTCAGGGCGAAGCAGTCGATCTTTTCACCCTGGATGCACGGCAACAGGTAGTCGTTGATCTGGTCGCCGGTGCAGGCCATGAGGATTTTCGACGGCCGCGCGACAAACACGTGGAGCGCCCAGGACACCTTGGACAGCTCGCGCTCGATCAGCGCCTGGGACAGGTAATCGAGGCCACCGCCACCCACTTCTTCGGGCATGTTGAAGGCGTAGAAACCGGCAGCAATCGCCTTGCCGCGAATCTGTGCCGCCAGTTCCGGGGAGACCTCGTCGGCGCGGTCGACCTGCTCTTCATAGGGCAGCAGTTCCTTCTCGACGAAGCTGCGTACCGAGTCCACCAACATTTCTTGTTCTTGGGTCAGTTGGAAATTCATGGCGCTACCTGTTGTTCGTATTCTGGGAGATGTAGGGGGAATCAACGACCGATGAAGCGTGCCGGGCGTTTTTCCATGGCCGCGCGCAGGGCTTCGGTGCCGTCTTCGCTGCGACCGCAAAGCAGGCCGGCGGCGAGCTCGGCTTGCAGTTGTTCCGGCAGGCTGCGTTCGGCGCCTTCACGCATGAGTTTTTTGGTCTGGGCGAAGGCAAAGGTCGGGCCGCTGGCCAGGCGTGCAGCGAGTTCGCTGGTAACGGTCAGCAGTTGCTCGTCGGGGCAGACATCGCCGACCAGACCGGCGTCGAGGGCACGGTCAGCGCCCCACAGTTCATCGAGGAACAGCAGGCGCTTGGCCTGTTCGCTGCCGATCAGACGCGGCAGGTGCCAACTGGCGCCGGCATCCGGCGAGTAGGCCATGCTGGTGTAGCCGGCCTTGAAGCGTGCCGATTGCCCGGCGATGCGCAGGTCGCAGCACAGGGTCAGGTCCATCCCGGCGCCGACGGCGGTGCCATTGATGGCGGCGATGGTCGGTTTTTCCAGGCTGTGCAGGCGGGTCATCAAGGCGTGGGCGGTTTCGGTCCAGCCGTAGGTTTCCAGCGCGCCACGGGCTTCGGCGTCGGCCCATTCATCGAGGTCGGCGCCGGCGCAGAAGCTGCGGCCGCTGCCGGTGAGCACCACCACACGCACCGCTGGATCGGCGTTGTAAGCGTCGAGCAAGACGTGCAGGTTTTTCAGCGTCGGAATGTCCAGCGCATTGCGCTGGGCAGTGCGATTGAGGGTGATCCAGGCAACGCCTGCTTCGACCTGGCTGAGCAGCGACGATTGAGTGGTCATGGGAATCCTCGAGTTATTGTGATTGGTCTGAGGTGATGCGACTTGAGGCCATACTAAACGAGTGTTCAGTAAGGCGGCAATCGGCTTGGAAATTGGCTGTAACAAGCCAAAAAACTTCGCAACACATTGGTTTTATTGAATTATTTCAAGAATGGCGAGCAACGGCTGTTGGCGCTGTTACAACTTCGAACAACTACCTACGCCCAGCACAAAACAACTGTAGGAGCGAGCCTGCTCGCGATGAGGGAATCACATTCAACATTTCTGTTGACTGATCCACCGCTATCGCGAGCAGGCTCGCTCCTACAGGGGAAACGGTTATCTGGAGGTGTTATGCAGTCGGCAAGCTCGGCGCCAACACGCCCTGACGCTTGCGATGGATCAGGAAGTACGCGCCATAGCACAGCGCAATGAAGCCAAAGCCCCAATACAGCGACGGACGCTGGGTTTCATCCAGTGCCAGGAACACGAACAGCGAGCAGCACAGCGTGATGCACATCAGCGGCAATACCGGGAACCACGGCGCACGGTATTTCAGGTCGCTGAGTTTGCCGCCTTCACGCAAGTACGCCTTGCGGAACTTGTACTGCGCCAGCGCGATGACAATCCAGGTCACGGTGCCGGACATGCCGCTCACGGCCATCAGCACCATGAACAAGGTGTCGGCGGCGACGAAGCTGGTCATCAGCGACACCAGCGCGAAGCACAGGGTGATGCTCAAGGCGCGCAGCGGCACGCCACGCTTGCTCAATGGCGACAGGCTTTTCGGCGCCATGCCGGTTTTTGACATCGCCCACAGGATGCGCGTCGAGGCATACAGGCCGGAGTTGCCCACCGACAGGATCGCGGTGAGGATCACGAAGTTCATCAGGTCGGCGGCAAAGGGAATGCCGACCATGTCGAACACCTGCACGAACGGACTTTCCATCAAGCCTGCCTGCTGCCACGGCACGATGGCCGACAGCACGATAATCGCCAGCACGTAGAAAATCAGCACGCGGAACACCACGTTGCGCACGGCGCGGGGAATGCTCTTTTCCGGCTGATCGGTTTCACCTGCGGCCACGCCCATGATCTCGCAACCCTGGAACGCGTAGACCACGGTCATCATCACCGCGAACACCGCCGACAGGCCGTTGGGGAACAGCGTATCGCCGATCAGATTGGTCGCCATCGGTGCCGGTGCGCCACTGCTCAGGGGCATGACGCCGAAGATCACCAGCACGCCGACCACGATGAAACCGAGAATCGCCGCGACCTTGATCCCCGAAAACCAGTATTCCGCCTCACCGAAAGCGCGGGTGGCCATGGCATTGATACCGAACAGCACCACCACGAACAGCGCCGACCAGTACCAGATCGGCACCGTCGGGAACCAGCGGGTCATCAGCATGCCGGCGGCGGTGAACTCCAGGCCCACGGTGGTGGCCCAACTCATCCAGTACACCCAGCCGATCATGAACCCGGTGGCCGGGCCGATGTATTTGGTGGCGTGAGTCTGGAACGATCCGGACACCGGCATCTGCACCGACAGTTCGCCCAGGCAGACCATCACCAGGTACATCAGGAAACCCGCGACCAGGTAAGCCAGGATCGCCCCCACCGGGCCGCCCTGATTGATGGTCACGCCGGAGCCCATGAACAACCCGGTGCCGATGACGCCGCCCAAAGACAGCATGAAGATGTGCCGGCTCTTGAGGGCGCGGGTCAGCTGGATGCCTTTATGATCAGTGCTGCGATCAGTGTTTTCGTTCATGTCGGCACCTCAACAGTCAGTGAGGTGTACAGCGCGCGACGGGACGTCACGGCGCAGGGTGGGATCAGCTTTACGGCAATTCATTATTATTATCTCCAATAAGCTTCGAAGACCGCGCTGCGGCGGTTGCGTCGATTATTGGAAAGCCATGTAAGTTCGCGTTGACCGTAACGATCGAAGTTGTACAAAGTCGTAACAAACTTGTACGTCAGCTCTGCAACAGGCCTTTGAGGGTAGTCAGTGCCTGCTGCAATTGTTCATTCAACGCGGGGTTCATGTGGCGGATCGCCGACTCATCGTTGCCCAGGGCCAACGTCTCCAGCGCCCTGAGCGTCGCGGCCAGTGAGCGAAAGCCCAGAGAATCGCAACTGCCAGCCAGACGATGCGCCAGTTGCGCGATCTCTGTGCAGTCATCGGCGGCCATGGCTTCATTCAACGCATCGCGGTGTTGCAGAATCGAGTCGCGCAGTACCGACAGCAGGCCCTGGACCTTTTGCTCGCCGAGCAGGTTGCGATGGGTCTGCAACAACGGCCAGTCCATTGCCTCGTCGCTCAGCAGCGACTCGGCGACCGGCGCATGACCTTCCAGCACCTGGCGCAGGTTTTCCAGCTTCAAGGGCTTGGCCAGGACACCGTCCATGCCGGCCTCCAGATAACCGCGCACCAGCGCCGGCTGCACGCTGGCGGTCAGGGCGAAGATGCGGGTGTGGCGATTCGGCCCATCGCTGTTGCGGATCTGCCGGCATAACTCGACTCCGCTGATGCCCGGCAGATGCACGTCCAGCAACAGCAGGTCGAAAGCCCGCGCCGCGCAGTGTTGCAACGCCTGCTCTGCCTCTTCGGCCAGCCATACCCGGTGACCGTCCCGCTGCAGCAAACCCTTGGCCACTTCGCGGTTGAGCGCCACGTCTTCGACCACCAGGATGTTCAGTGCCGGCCCCGCCGCGCGAACCGGCGGGGCCTCAGCCACGCCGCTGGCCGGCTGCAAGGACAGCTCGAACCAGAAACAACTGCCGCGCCCCACTTCACTGTCCACGCCGATGCAGCCGCCCATCTGCTCCACCAGATGTTTGCAGATCGCCAACCCCAACCCGGTGCCACCAAAGCGCTGGGCGACTTCTTCGCTGGCCTGGGTGAAACGCTCGAAAATCTTCGCCTGCATCAAAGGGGCAATGCCGATGCCGTCGTCAGTGACACTGACCCGCAGCCGCTGCCCCGCCCGTTCGCCGGTTTCGCAGAGAAGCGCGACCTCGACGCTGACCTCGCCGCCTTCGGTGAACTTGATCGCGTTGGCCAGCAGGTTGCTCAGCACCTGGCGCAGGAATTGCTCGGCGCCGTGATGATGTTCGGCAATGCGCTGATCGATGCGGCAACTGAGGATCGTATCGTTGTTCAGCGCTCGCGGTTCCAACAGTGTCAGTACCTCATCGAGTAACTGGCGCAGCGAGAAATCCACCGGCTCGGGATGGCTGACGCCCTCCTCCAGCTTGGCGAAATACAGCACTTCATTGAGGATCGTCAGCAAGCCTTCACCGGCCTTGTGCAAGGCGTCCAGGCGTTTGCCGTCCCGGGCATCCAGACGCGCGCCGCGCAGCAGTTCGGCCATGCCGAGAATGCCATTGAGGGGCGTGCGCAGTTCGTGGCTCATGGTCGCCAGAAACCGCGACTTGGCGAGGTTGGCCGCTTCCGCCTCGTCTTTGGCGCGCATCAGGCTGGCGGTACGGCGCTCGACCATTTTCAGCAATTCATCGCGGTTGTCCTGCAAGGCCAGGCGATCGGTTTCCCGGCGCTCGATGTCCCGCAGGATCGCCCGGCGCATGTCGTCCAGCGCATGGGCCACGGTGTCGATTTCGTCGCTGCCGCGGCGCTTGTCCAGGTGCAGGGGTTCCTGCCATTCACCGGCGGCGATGCGCCGGGCAAACTCGGCCATGACTTTCAGGTGCCGGGTCACCAGTCGATAAAACAATCCTGACAGCGCCACGGCCAGACCGCAGAGAAACACCGCCATCCACAACAGGCTGGTCAAACCGGTGGCGTAGAGACGCTGGTACACCGCGCCCAGATCCGTGCTCACTTCCAGTTCGCCAAGGTTACGTAGCGGGCCGGACGGCGGCTGATAGTCCAGGGCAAAGCGCTCGATACGCAGCGGTCCCGCCGGGGTTGGATTGCCCTGTACCAGGTCGAAATCGGCGCTGGTCAAGTGCACCCGCGCGACGTCGGAGAAGTCCACCAGCCCGCGCAACTGCACGTTCAACTGCTCCTGGTTCAAATCCCAGAGGCTGCGTTCCAGGCTGGCCAGGTAGCCGGCGCGGATCAGCTCCATGCGCGAATCGATGTCGCGCATTTCCCGCCGATACTCGATGTACAGTTGCACGCTGCTGGCCAGCACGGTGAAGCACAGGCTGAACAACAGAATGAACAGCAACAGGCGCCGCAACAGTCCACCGGGGCGCGCGCGAATCATTGCGCATCTGCCGGCAGGTTGATCATGTCGCGGTAGGTCACTTCGCTCTCGTTGAGCCAGCGCTCGATGTCACCGGCATCGACCATGCGCTGCAACTGCGCATTGATCTCGGGCATGCGAGTGGCCAAGGGCGAGCGCCGCGACACAGCGACCCGCAGATAGTCCACGCTCAATGCCTTGGGCAAGGCAACGATGTCCTGGCCGCCGGGCAGGTTTTCCACGTACAACTGGCCGGTGCGTCGCTCCTGGGTGATGAAATCGATGCGCCCGCGAATCAGCTTGCCGAAGTTCTGGTGGCTGTCGGACACCCATTCGATATTGTTGTTGTGCGCAACCATGCGATCGAACTCCACACCGTAGCTCTCGCCGAACAACAGGCCGCCACGGTAATGGGCCAGATCGTCCAGTTGTTCGAATTTCACCGGGTGTTGGCGGTTGATGAACAGCGCCACTTCTTCACGCAATACCGGCACCGTCGAGAACAGCATGCTTTGCTCCCGTTGCGCGGTGCTGTAGGCCAGCACCACATCGACCCGGCCTTCGGCGGCGTCCAGCAGGCAGCGTTTCCAGTTGCCCAGCACGACTATCTCGACCTCGTAACCCAACTGGCCAAACAGGCTTTTCACCACGCTCGGCGCCAGGCCGCGCACCTGCTTGCCGTCGCTCCAGGAGATCGGCGGGTACACCGGGTAATCGCAATAGCGAACCTTGTCCGCCGCGACGGCATGGCCGGCCACCAGCATCGCCAGCAGGCAGAGCCATCGCGCCATCAGCTTCAGGCCGCCACGCAGGCAGTGAACAGGTAACCGGCGCCGTGAATGGTGATGATCAACTGCGGTTCGGCCGGGTCGTCGTGCAACTTGCGGCGCAGGCGCCCGACCAGCACGTCGATGGAGCGGTCGTTGGGCACCCATTCGCGGTTGCGGATCTGGTCCATCAACTGATCGCGGCTGAGGGTGTGGCCGCTGTTGCGCAGGAACACGCTGAGCAACTGGTATTCGCCGTGGGTCAGCAGGGTTTCGCTGCCCGACGCATCGATCAGGCGACGGCGGTCGGTGTCCAGTGACCAGTCGGCAAATTGCTTGACCGGCTTGGCCACCGCGACGGCAGGCGCAGGCGTTTGCGCATGACGTACCCGGCGAATCAGGTTTTTCGCCCGGGACACCAGCTCCCTTGGATTGAGGGGTTTGATCACGTAGTCATCGGCGCCGCATTCGAGGCCGACGATGCGGTCGATTTCGTCATTGCGCCCGGTGATCAGGATGATCCCGACCTCCGACCGCACCCGCAGCTCACGGGTCAGGGTCAGGCCGTCCTTGCCCGGCAGGCGGATGTCGAGCATTACCAGGTCGACACTCTGGCTGGCCAGGAAGGTTTCCGCCAGTTCCGCCGTGGCGGCGCAATGGACGTCGTAGCCTTCCTGGGACAGGTAGGCGTGCAACAGATCGCGAATCAGCGGATCGTCATCGACGATCAATACCCGAGGAGTCATCGCTTGGTGTCCGGCATAGGCCCGGGGGGCCAGTTTCTTATTAGAGTGTTTTCCTGCATCGGCGCCAGAGAGTATCGATTGCTGAACGACTGATCAACAGTCGCTCGTCTGCACGCAAAAGCGCTGGCGTCCGCCGGCCTGCAAACCATCGACCCAGGCCTCGCAAATCTGGATGCCCTGCTCCGGGGTGAAGGTACCCGGGTTCAGCCCGTACTCCAGCCACAAGCCGTCGAGCAAGGCGCTGAGGCTGATAGCCGCGAGGTCGGCGTCGAAGTTTTCCCAGCCCTCCTCCCGGGCCAGTTCCGCCAGCACCTTGCGCAGGATGCCGCGATACTCGCCATAGGAATGATCGTGGGCCTGGTTGATGGCCTCGGCGGTTTTCACCGCGCCCCAGAACGCCAGCCAGGCATCGATCAGTTGCGGATCGAGCAATTCGGCGGAAAACGAACCGCGGAAAAACGCCGACAAGCGCTCCCGGGCATTCGGAGCGGCTTGCTCCATCGCGTCGCGCAGCAGGGTCATCACTCGCCCGGTGATCGCCATGTAGGCCTCGGCCACCAGTTCGTCCTTGCCGGAATAGTGATGAYTGATCAGCCCCACCGAGACCCCGGCCTCAGCGGAAATCTTGCGGATCGACGCGCCCTGGAAACCATGACGCTTGAGGCACACCAGCGTCGCCTCGATCAGGTTGGCTTTGCGCAACTCCGGTTCCATGCGGGAAAAACGGGCTTCCTGATTCATCGGCGACACGCTCCTTGGTTGAATCGTTCAGGCCCACACGGGTTAGCGGCGGGCTGAACGACTGTACAGCAAGAGCGGGCCATTTCTCCAGTCAGTTGGCAGTCTGGTAGACCGTGGCGCGCCCATCGCGGGCAAGCCACGCTCCCACAGGATCTCGGTTGTTCGCGGRTYTTGCGTACACCCACTCCCACAGGGTTTGTGGGTGTACGCAAGATCTGCGAACAACCCAAACCACTGTGGGAGCGAGCTTGCTCGCGATGAGGTCAGTCCATACAACAGAGGATCTGGATCAGGCGCGGTAAGCCGGCGCAACTCGATTCAGCAGTCGCAACAACGCCGCCCAGGCCAGTTGCATGGCATCGGGATCGCTCAGTTCACCCTCCTCCCACGGACTCCCCGGATC